>DASTKZ010000065.1:0-8968 GCA_035715445.1 Methyloceanibacter sp. | reverse complement strand
GGAATTTCGTTACATACAGCGGCATCTATATCGGATGTTGGCGCTTACTCATGTGCGCCTCCACCGCGGACTCTAACATTGTCGAGGTAGATCATTGTGCACGGGCCTCCATCGCTCGCTGCCATTCGATCCTGGCCACGTGTGTGATGCGGCGACATCTTCCGTTCAGGTAAAAGCGGGGGCCGTGGCCGAGCTTCCACATCTGGTAAAGGCTCACGCGTGAGATGCGCTCAGCCGCACAAAACTCAGCGACCGTGTAACTTGGCTCGTGTGGAATGAAGTTGGGGTCGTTCATCGTTCGCTCTGTGGTTACAAGCGAACGAGAAATTATTCAGAGGGATGCTCCCGAAAAAGCATCCCAAAATGGCTCCCGATTTTTTTATTTCGGGAGGGCAGTGAGCGGCTGGAACTCTGGCGGGAGTTTGTTAAGGATCGACTTGTATGTCAGCGGTGGTGACTCGGGGTGTGCCACCGCAAGCCATTCCGACAATGCTTTTGCCTCGGCGGTACGAGAACCATCGGTGAGATTGTTCACTACTCGCCGCTTATGCTCCGCCAAAACTAAGTGCATACTTGTCGGTCTACCCGGCGCGCCTGTCTTTGCGCATGGTTCTGGCGGTTCACCGCTAAAAGCGTTGAGCCAACGACGAAAGTTGCTGTCTTCCAATAGAAGCCGATGTTGCGCGTATTTGTGCTCAGTTGTCCAACCGTGATAGGTCTTTTCGGGCATTGGAGTATCCGGGTTTACGAGCCACGCCTCCCACTCCGCGTTACTTTTTCGATGGTCGGGGTCCGGTACAACCGGAGCCCTGCCCCCCGAAAGCCAGCGGCCCCAGCCTTTGCTTAGGGCCGTGACATCTTCCCAGGGAATACGAACCACCTCGACGCCGCGCTCGTCTGTCCGCTGTGTAAAAAGTTGCAATTCGCCGTCTAGGAGACCTGCCTCAAGCCATTCGAGCGCGTCCCGATTGTCGAGAAGTTGCTCTAGTAGGTGGAGGGCCTCGGGGATTGTGCGGTAACCGAGAGGAATCATTACAGCGCCCTCACCTTTGAAGGCTCTTTGATATCGAAGCGCGGCGCTGCCGCCCGTATCGCGTCAGCCACAAAGCTCGGCGACAGATGCCCGTAATGCTTCTCGACCATCTTTGTATCGACGTGGCCGAGGTTCCTGGCGACGACCATTAACGGCGCGCCCGCCATTACGGACAGGCTTGCCCAAGTGTGGCGCAGTGCGTGGAAGCATATCGGAGGCTCAATGTGCGCCGTCGCACAAGCCTTGCGCATGGGTTTGTCTTGGTGGCATCTCGGCCAAGGGCGGCCAAGGAGAAGCGCCGTACCCGGGCGGCCAATGGCAAGTGAGCGGAAGAACTCTAGGCCCTGATCCGTCAGAACGACGTGGCGGGCCTTGGCGCTTTTGCTGCGGCGGACATGCAGTGTGCCAACATCGACATTAAGGTCGCTAACACGAAAGCGGCCAAGTTCGCCGTAGCGGCAACCCGTCTCCAGCGCCGCACGGACCAAGGTGCGAAAGTCGCCTTGCGCTGCATTGATAAGCCGCTGCGCCTCAGCGACGGTTAGATATTGGCTGCGCGCAACGTCAACGCCGGAGAACGGCTTGACCCTTGTCCACTGCCCCGGGGCGATCTTGCCGTTCTCAACAGCAAGGTTGAGGCACCGTTTCAACAGAGCGAGACAGCGGTTAGCCGATACTTGACGCCGACGCACCGCCTCGTCGCCCTCGGTCTGGCGGTAGTTCTGCGGCATCCCGCGTCCGGTGCGTATGCGGGCTGGCGTACGTGCAATCTCGCGATGCCACCTACGTATCTCTTCCGCTTCGAGCTTGGCCGGGTCTTTGTCACCAAGGGTCGGCAATACGTAAGCCTTAAGCCTTGCCTTGCTGTCTTGTAAGGACGGCCGCCCTTCCATGTGGGCAAGGTAGGCGTCCGCGGCGTCGTTGACTGTGAACGCACCTTTGCGCCTTGGTTGTGTAGCTGTAGCAAGTTCTTGCGCTTGCCAAAAGTCTAGGGCGTGCACGCCGTCGGCATCAACGAAGTCGTCGGTTAGCCCGATGGTCTCCGTGGCGTAGGACCGGTTACCAAGGTAGCGCCGGACAACCCACACCGAAGGGCTCTTCGTATTTTTGCGGTAGCCCAAGTGTGTGGTCTTGCTGACCGACACATAATAAGGCTTGCCCCTGGCCTTGAGCTTGAGGCGGGACTCGCGTGTCTCAAGCGGCCTGTGCCGTATACGTCTTGCCATGCCGACTAATCCCCGTGTCCAACTTTGTCCAATATACGCGGACAAATGACCCTGAACAAGGGGGAACAAAAGCGGCCGATAGCCTTGGAAATAAGTGTCCCCACGCGTACGCGAGGACACTTTAGACCTTACCGGCTACCGACTAACGCTGCTTTTGCCGAGGCCGCAAGCCGGATCAGATCTCCGCCGCCTGCATCTCGCGGGCCTGGTCGCACAACTTTTCACCGGGACCGGCGAGCTGACGGATTTCGGCTTCGCCCTCCCAGCCCGGCAAATGCTTTCGATGCAGCTCCATGAAGCGGGTGGTGCATTCGATCATGGCGTCCTTGGACGGCACGTCGAAAATCGCATAACCGCCGACCACCTCCTTGGCCTCGGTGAAGGGGCCGTCCGTCACCGTGACCTTGCCGCCGGAAAGCCTGACGCGCGCGCCATTCGCGGTCGGGAACAGGCCTCCTGCTTCGACCATGACGCAACCCTTCTCGGCGCTTTCCTTGATCAACCCATCCATGGCCTCCAAGAAGGCCTTGGGCGGCGGCGCAAGCTGTGTTTCCGAAAACTTGACCATCGACATGAATCGCATCGCTGCTGCTCCTTCTCTCTCGCTTATTTCTGGTTGCCGATCCCGATCTCGCGGAAGCGATCAAAGACCTCGCCTTCGCCAAAGTCCTCGAGCTCGAACAATTGCCTGACCTCGATCTCGCAGTCCTTGCCGTTGATGGCGGGATTGGGGAAGCGCCGCGTCCATTCGAGCGCCTCCTCGCGCGACTTGACCTGGATCATCGTGTAGCCGGCGACGAGTTCCTTGGTCTCGGCGAAGGGCCCGTCGACGACGGTGCGCTTGTCACCGGAATAGCGGATGCGCCAGCCTTTCGAGGTCGGCTGGAGTCCGCTGCCGTCGAGCAAGACGCCGGCCTTAGCCAGCTTCTCGTGATAGTCCGCCATGGCGGTGAAGAGTTCGTCCGGCGGCCTGACGCCCGCTTCGGAGTCCTTGGTGGCTTTGACCAAAATCATGAAACGCATAATCGATGTCTCCACATTTGTTGAACTTCCGAGCCCAGCCATCCGGTTCACCCGCATGCGCGCTCTATCAACACGACGAACGCCGCCGGCCGAAATCGACAGGTCGAAAACATTTTTTTTGGGCGGTTTGGAGGAGGCCGATTAGCCCTTGTCGCTCAAGCTCTTGGCGAGGGCGGCTTCGAGCGCGGCGATGCGTTCGTTCAAGCGCTCGTTCTCCTCGCGCGCCTTTTGCGCCATCGCCTTGATGGCCTCGAACTCCTCGCGCTGCACGACATCGAGGCCGTTGAGCACGCGCTCGGCCTGGGAGCGCACGATGCCTTCGATCTCCTTGCGGACGCCGTCGGCGGCGCCCGCGGCGTCGGTGATGAGCTTGCCGAGCTCGTCGAAAAACCGACCTGTCGTTTGCGTCATCGCTTCAAATCCATGCCTGACAGCGCGTTACGGCGGCCTCTGTGTAACTATGGGGCTGCCGGCGGCGTGCCGCAAGCGGCGCGGGCGCGAGATTTGGGCGCCTTGACAGGGGAGCGGCTCGCGGTGAAGGCTCCGCCTGCCTCGACGGCCAAACCCCGCGGAGTTCCATGCAGCTTTTGGTGATCCCCTACCCGGTCATCGATCCCGTCGCGATCGCACTCGGACCGCTTGCGATCCGCTGGTATGGCCTCGCCTACATGGCCGGCATCCTGCTCGGCTGGCTCTACGGCCGCTATCTCGTGTCGCGGCCGGAGCTCTGGGGCGGCAAGCCCGCGATGACGGTCCCGCAAGCCGACGACTTTCTGCTCTGGATCACGCTCGGCATCGTCGTGGGCGGACGGCTCGGCTTCGTGCTGTTTTACGAGCCGAGTTTCTTCTGGAATAACCCGGCGGAGATTCCCGCGGTGTGGCATGGTGGCATGTCGTTCCACGGCGGGCTCCTCGGCGTGGTTCTTGCCGTCTATTTCTTCGCCACGATCAAGCACATCAATCCACTGTCGCTCGGCGATGTCGCCTCGGCCGCAACGCCGTTCGGCCTCTTCTTCGGCCGCATCGCGAATTTCATCAATGCCGAGGTGGTGGGGCGGCCGAGCGACGTGCCGTGGGCGATGGTCTTTCCCGGCGCGGGCGATGCCCCGCGCCATCCGAGCCAGCTCTACGAGGCATTCCTCGAGGGCATCGTCCTCTTCATCATCCTCAGGATCGCCACCCACCGCTATCACGCGCTCACGCGTCCGGGCACGGTGTTCGGCCTGTTCCTCGTCTTCTACGGCCTGTTCCGCAGTCTGACCGAGTTCGTGCGCGAGCCCCATGCGAACCATCCACTCGACATCGGCATCCTCACGCCCGGCATCGTCTATTCCGTCCCCATGATTCTGATCGGGCTGTGGCTGATCTGGCGCGCGCGGGGCAAGCCGGCCCTCGCCACACCGTGATGGGCGCGCTCTCGAAGGCCGAAACAATCGGCGCGCACCCGCTCGCTACGCGCTTGCGCGATCGGATTGCGCGCGAAGGCTCGATCAGCGTCCACGACTACATGGAAGCCTGCCTCGGCGACCGGCGTTCAGGCTAGTACACGACGCGCGAGCCGATCGGCGAAGCGGGCGACTTCATCACCGCGCCCGAGATCAGCCAAATCTTCGGCGAGCTGATCGGCGTGTGGTGCGTCGCGGTCTGGCAGGCGATGGGCGCGCCTTCCTCCGTGATCGTCGCCGAGCTCGGACCTGGACGCGGAACCCTCATGGCGGATGCGCTCCGCGCCTGGCGGAGCGCGCCGGAGTTCCTCGCGCGGGTTTCCGTGGCTCTCGTCGAGACGAGCCCCGCGCTTATAGCCGCGCAACGGGAGACGCTTCACGCCTCCCCTGCCCCGCGCGAGTGGTATGCGGCGCTCGAAGACCTACCGTCCGGTCCGCTGATCCTCATCGCCAATGAGTTCATCGACGCGCTCCCCGTGCGGCAGTTCGTGCGGCAGAGCGGGGAATGGCGCGAGCGAACCGTCACCCTCACAGAAGAAGGCGCGCTCGGCTTCGGCGCCGGCGCCCCCGCCGAAGTCGATGCGCTGCCGCCGTGGATCGGCGGGGTGGATACGGGCGAAGGCGCGATCGTCGAGACGCGGCCCGCCGCCGCAAAGCTCATCGCAACGCTCGCCGCCCGCGTGAAAGACGCGCCCGTCGCCATGCTGATCGCCGATTACGGTCCTGCGCGGAGCGGCATCGGCGATACGCTTCAGGCCGTGCGCCGTCATCGCTTCGCCGATCCGCTGGCGGCACAAGGCAAGACCGACCTCACCGCCCATGTCGATTTCGCCGCTCTGACCGAGACGGCGCGCGCGGCCGGGCTCGCCGCGTTCGGCCCCATGCCGCAAGGGCAGTTCCTGCTCAAGCTCGGGCTCGAGGCGCGCTTGGATCGTCTCAGCCGCGACGCGACACCCGAGCAGAGGGAAGCGATCCTTTCGGGCGCGGCGCGGCTTGCCGGTCCACGCCAAATGGGGGCGCTCTTCAAGATGCTCGTGCTGCAATCGAGCGGGCTTGCCCCGCCGCCTCCCTTCGGAGACATTTAGGGTCCCGCGATTTCATTTTGCGCCAGTACCGCATGGTTACGCCCGACAAGATGAAGCTCTCGGCGCCCGGCCTCGACGCAGCCGGCGTGCGCCATGGGTTCTTCACGCGCCAGGGCGGCGTTTCCACCGGCATCTATGGCTCGCTCAATTGCGGCCCAGGCTCGCGCGACGCGCCGGAAAACGTGGCGCAGAATCGCGCGCGCGTCGCCGAATTGCTGGGCGTGGAGGCGAACCGCCTGCTCACGGTCTTCCAGAAGCACGGCGCCGAGGCGATCGTGGCCGAGAAGCCGTGGAAGGCCCTGCCCGAAGCTGACGCCATCGTGACCTCGAAACCGGGTCTCGCCATCGGCATCCTCACCGCGGATTGCGCGCCCGTCCTGTTGTGCGACGCCAAGGCCGGGGTCATCGGCGCGGCGCATGCGGGCTGGCAGGGCGCGCTTACCGGCATCGTCGAGGCAACGGTCAAGGCGATGGAGAAGCTCGGCGCCAGACCCGAACGGATCATTGCCGCGATTGGACCGGCAATCTCGCAGAAAGCCTACGAGGTGGGCGCCGAGTTCGTTGAACAGTTCGCGGCGGAAGAGCCGGAAAGCGCCTCGTTTTTCCTGACCGACGAAGGCTCGGGCGAGCCTCATTTCGACCTCGTGGCCTATGTTGGCGCGCGGCTCGAGCGCGCCGGGGTGGGCGCGGTCGACGACCTCGGGATTTGCACCTATTGCGAGGAAACCCGCCTCTTCAGCTATCGCCGCTCCCAGCACCATGGCGAGGACGATTACGGTCGCCAAATTTCCGCCATCGTGCTCGCCTGACTCATCATCATCGTGACGCGGATTCGGCCAGAATCCGGTCCACGCTATTGCTGGACGCCAGCAGCCCGGGGCAGGTAAGCTGCCGGGTCCAAAGGGGTTGGGAGTTCCGTCACGACGGTTCTGTCGCGAGCGGCGCTGTGCGGCCAACAGAGGGAGTGCTTGTTGGGCGCGGTTTACCGACACATGCGCGGCTGGGTCGGGCGTATTTCATCCGTAACGCTCGCTGTGCTCGCGCTTGCCTTGCTTGCTGCCTGCGGCGGCGGCCCTGGGGGCCCAAGCGGCGGCGGCTTGCTGAGCGGCGCGACCAGTTGGTTCGGCGGCTCGACCAAGATCGCCATCGCCCCGATCATCGGCACGACGCCCGAGATTGCGGCGCAGATGACCGACGCCTTGGTGGTCGCCGGGAAGGAGCGGAAGCTGACGCTGCTGCCGAGCGGCGACAAGGCCACCTATACGCTGCGCGGCTATCTCATCGCCTCGAGCGAAAAACAGGGCGCCAAGATCTCCTATATCTGGGACCTGACCGACGCTCAAGGCGGGCGCGTGGCGCGCGTCTCGGGCGACGAGATCATCGCCAAACGAGCCGGCAGCGATCCTTGGAGCGTAGTCGATGCCGCAACGATCCGGAGCATCGCCGGCAAGACCACCTCGCAAATTGCGGCAAGCATGCCGAGAGGCCGCTCCTCCACCCCTGCCGTCGCCGCCGCCTCGAGCAGCGGCAGCAGCAGCACGAGCGCAATATCCCCCTCGGCCGCCACGACCACGACCACGGCCGCTTCCACGGCCGCGAGCCCTTCGCGCGCGCAAGCCCCGAAAGCGACGGGCGTGCTGGTCCAGCCCGTGACCGGAGCGCCGGGCGATGGGCAGAGATCGCTGACGATTGCGCTCAAGAAGCGCCTCTATGCCGGCGGCGTGAAGCTCGCCAACGGCACCGCCGTCAACGTTTATATGGTTAAGGGCATCGTCAAGCTGTCCGATGCCAGTGGCGGCAAGCAGAGCATCCGCATCGACTGGCAGGTGGTCGATCCGACGGGCAAGAAGCTCGGCACGGTCTCGCAGCAGAATACGATCCCGCGCGGTTCGCTCAACGGCCCGTGGGGGGCCATCGCCGATGCCGCCGCGGGCGCCGCCGCCGACGGCATCATCAAGCTCCTCCCCAAAACGAGCTAAAGGGTCATCCACAGGGTTACCGCGCGGCGCGAGTTTACAGCGCCCGTGACCGCTTGTTAAAAGCCGCATGCGGCAGCTATGAAGCCCGCCCCGGGCTTGACGCCGGCGACGAAGGAGCGACCGATGAAACTGGTTGCAGGCAACAGCAACCGGCCCCTCGCCGAGGCGATCTCTGCCTACCTCAAGACCCCGCTCGCGAAGTGCGTCGTGCGGCGCTTCGCCGACAAGGAGATTTTCGTCGAGGTGCAGGAGAACGTCCGCGGCGAGGACGTGTTCGTCATCCAATCGACCTCCGCTCCCGCCAACGACCATCTGATGGAGCTTCTCATCCTTATCGATGCGCTGCGGCGGGCCTCCGCGGGGCGCATCACCGCGGTCGTTCCTTATTTCGGCTATGCCAGGCAGGACCGGAAGCCGGGGCCGCGGACGCCGATTTCAGCCAAGCTCGTCGCCAACATGATCGTCGAGGCCGGCGCCGATCGCGTGCTTACGCTCGATCTGCATGCCGGTCAGATCCAAGGCTTCTTCGATATCCCGACCGACAATCTGTTCGCCGCGCCGGTCATGGTGCAGGACATCAAGAAGCTGTTCCCCAACGACAACATCATGGTGGTGTCGCCCGACGTCGGCGGCGTGGTGCGCGCGCGCGGGCTCGCCAAGCGCATCGACGCGCCGCTCGCCATCGTCGACAAGCGGCGCGAGCGCCCCGGCGATTCCGAGGTGATGAACGTGATCGGCGACGTCAAAGGGCACACCTGCATCCTGGTGGACGATATCGTCGATTCCGGCGGCACGCTGGTCAACGCGGCAACCGCCCTGCTCGAACAAGGCGCGGCCCTGGTGACGGGCTACATCACCCACGGCGTGCTGTCGGGGGGCGCGGTGGCGCGCATCGTCGGCTCGCAACTCAAGGAACTCGTCATCACCGATTCGATCGAGCCGAGCGAGGCAGTGAGGAACGCTCACAATATCCGGGTGCTCCCCATCGCTCCCTTGCTCGGCGAGGCGATCGCGCGGACCGCCGAGGAGCAGTCGGTCTCGAGCCTGTTCTACTAGTCCGGCCCGGCGTCTTCCGCCGATACGCCGCTAGTGATGCCCCTCGTATTTGAACGACACCTTGATCTTGACCCGATAGGCCTCGACCTTGCCGTCGGTGATGACAACGTCTTGGGCGATC
>DASTKZ010000064.1:0-3569 GCA_035715445.1 Methyloceanibacter sp. | reverse complement strand
GAAACCGAGCGCGAGCGCCGCGAGCGCAAGGCCCGCATGGACGCCGATATCGGCGACACCGAGGCCTGCGAGCGGGGCCGCCAGGAAGAACAGCAGGGCAAGCGCGATAACGATGCGGTTCGGCACCGTCAGCGTGAAGAGATCGGTGACCGCCGCGAGCGTCATGGCGGCGGGAAAGATCGCAAGAATAAGGAGGTCCTTCATCGCCTGCCGGTCTTAAGCCCGTTCCGCAAAACGCGGGTGAGGATCAAGAGGTTGCGCTGAAGGCGGCGTTAATTCTCTATCATTGTCATTGCCCGGCTTGTCCGAGCAATCCAGTAACCCCGGCTGAGTCAGCGGTTACTGGATTCCCGCCAGCCGGCGAATTACTTCGCCGGCATGACAAAGCAATTGCTCGCCGCTCAAGCCGGGGCGCCCGCGTCGCGTGAGGCCCGATGCCGCCGAGGTGCCGCCGAGGCGCTAAGAGGCCGGGCATAAAGGTCGTATTCATCCGCGTCTTCGACCAGAACCTCGAGCCGGTCCCCGAGCGCCAACCCCGCGTTGCCCTCGAGATAGACGTTTCCGTCGATCTCGGGCGCGTCCCAATGCGAGCGGGCGGCGAAACCCTCGTCGTCGATGCGATCGACCATCACCTCGATGGTCTTGCCGACGCGCGAGGCGAGAAGCTCGGCGCTGATCGCCTGCTGATGCCGCATGAGGCGGTCATGGCGCTCGGCCTTGACCGCCGCGGGAACCTGCCCCGAAAGCGTGTTGGCAGCGGCGCCGGCCACGTCCTCGTATTTGAAGCAGCCGACGCGGGCGAGCTTCGCTTCGGAAAGCCACGCGAGAAGCTCGGCGAAATCCTCCTCGGTCTCGCCGGGGAAGCCGACGATGAAGGTCGAGCGGATGGCAAGGTTGGGGCAGATTTCTCGCCAGCGCGCGATCCGCTCCAACGTCTTCTCCCCGTGCGCGGGGCGGCGCATCGCCTTCAGGATCGACGGGGAGGCATGCTGGAAGGGAATGTCGAGATAAGGCAGGACGCGGCCGTCGGCCATCAAGGGCAGGACCTGGTCCACATGGGGATAGGGATAGACATAATGGAGGCGCACCCACACGCCGAGCGAACCGAGGGAATCGGCGAGAGCGAGGAAGCGCGTTTCGCGCTCTTCGCCGCGCCAGGCGCTTCTGGCGTAGCCGAGATCGAGCCCATAGGCGCTCGTGTCCTGGGAGATGATGAGAAGCTCCTGCACGCCTGCGGCGACAAGACGCTCGGCCTCGCGCATGACGTCGCCGAGCGGGCGGCTCACGAGCCGCCCGCGCAAGTTCGGGATGATGCAGAAGCTGCACTTGTTGTTGCAGCCTTCCGAAATCTTCACATAGGCATAGTGTCGTGGCGTGAGCCTGATCCCTTGCGGCGGCACGAGATCGAGAAACGGATCGTGCGGGCGCGGCAGGGCTTTGTGAACCTCGGCGACCACCGCCTCGTATTGGTGCGGGCCGGTGATGGCGAGCACTTGCGGGTGGGCGGCGCGAATGCGCTCCGACTCGACCCCGAGGCAGCCCGTGACGATGACGCGGCCATTCTCGCGCACGGCCTCGCCGATCGCGGCCAGCGACTCCTCCTTGGCGCTGTCGAGGAAGCCGCACGTGTTGACGACGACGGCATCCGCGTCCTCATAGCTCGCCGAGAGTTCGTAGCCTTCGGCACGGAGCCGCGTGATGATGCGCTCGGAATCGACGAGCGCCTTCGGGCAGCCGAGGCTGACAAAGCCCACTCTGGGCGCGGTTCCTTTTGCCGGACGATTGCTCATCGGCGCGCTTATAGGCGAGACGCGCCTCTCCGTCGATGGGCGTAACGCCGGGGCAACGCCCTAGCGCAACAGCTCCTCGATTTCGGGATCCTCGGGCTCTTCGGCTTCGCCCTGGTCCGACCCGCCGTCTGGCTTCGCCTTCGGCGCGTCTTTCTTGGAAGGACGCCCTTCCCCTCCGCTCTCGCCACTACCGCGCTGCTCGATCTTGATATCGCCGAGGATGCGGCCGATCGCCTCGCCGACGGGCTTGCCTTTGAACTTCTTTTGTATCGCCTTGCCGATCTGGTTCACGGTTTTGCCCGCCTTCTCGGGATCGGCGAAGAGCTGCTTGACCTCGGGAGTGATGGTGGGCCGGTCGAGCGGCCCCTCGATTCGCACCGGCACGGAAAGTCCGGCAAGATCGTTGGCGCCGCGCTGTCCTTCAGGTCCCGCCACGATCTCGGGATTTGCGAGGAAGTTCATCCGGCTCTCGATCAGGTTCACGGTGCCGGCGGCGGTCACTTTCACAAGCGGGCTCGTCGCCGTAAGATTGCTCGTCTCGGCAATGCCGTCCTTGATGGTGAAACTGCCGGCGAGATCTGTGAACGCGCTCTTGGCGTCAGGCCCCTGGCGCAACTCCGGGATCTCGCCCGCGCCGATCTGGTCGATCATCTCGGTGAGATTGATGCCTTCGATCGCGCCGTCGCTCACGGCAATGCTGCCCTGACCGGCAAGGGAGGACTTGACCTCCTCGCTGTTCTCGCCCGCGCCGCTCAGCTGCAGCGCGAGCTTGGTGCGGCCTTCGAGCAGGCTCACCTGGGCGGCATCGGACAAGAGGCTCTTGATCTGAACCCCATCGAGCAGAAAGTCGCCGTTGAAAGCGGGAACCTCTTTCGATGCATCGAACACGAGCTTGCCGGTCGCGTGACCGTCGTAAAGGTCCATGCCGCCGAGCGTCGCGTTCAAGATGCCATCGCGGAAGGCAAGACCGAGCGAGCTCGGGCCAAGCTCGAGATGAAAGACGCGGGTCTTGCGCACATTGAGATTGACCTCGGCATCGAACGAGGCGGGCGTCGAGGACGAAGCGGACGCAGGCGCGGCGGAAGTCGCATCGGCCGCAGCGTCTTTGCTTGGCGTTTCGGCGCGAGCGCCCGCTTGCGCGTCCGGCGCGGCTCCCCCGGCATCTTCTCTTGGCTTGGTGAACCAGTCGGCCTGGCCTTGCGCCGAATTTCCGCTCTTCGATTCCGCGCTCGGCGAAGATTTCCTATCCGCCTTCGCCCCCTTCGCATTCGAGGCGAGAAACGGATTGAGGTCGAGATAGTCGAGCGCGAGCGCCGCCCTGACATGCGGCCGGGGCGCGCCCAAGGACACCACGGCCTGCCCCTGCCCGCGCGCATGTTCGAGCGCGAAGCGCGAATTGCTGAAGGTGATTTCGCCCTCCTTCCAGGCGACGTGGCTCGAAAGCTCGCCGTCACCGATCGCGGTCACGGACGCGGGCTTCTCGCGCATCCACGCAAGCAGCGAAGGGATCGAGTGTGCCTTGGCCGACAACTCTCCCTGCCCGGAGACGTTGGGCTTGGTGGTGAGGCTGCCATCGAAGCGGGCAGCGATTGCCTTGGTGTCGAGGGAAACCACGAGACGCGCGGGCTTCTTCTCGCGGAGATCGGCGATGGAATTGACCTCGAAGCTGAAATCGACGCTCTCCTCCTTCCAGTCGAACTTGCCCGAGCCGGTGAGGGGCGTGGCGAGGCTCGGGAGCGCGAGATTTGCGTTGATGTGCTCGACGCGGCGCTCTTTGCC
>DASTKZ010000063.1:0-22736 GCA_035715445.1 Methyloceanibacter sp. | reverse complement strand
CAAAGACGGGTATGCCCTTCCTGGCGGGTTCGTCGATATCGGCGAGACCGTCGAAGCGGCTTGCCGGCGCGAGGTTCTCGAAGAAACCGGGCTCTCGGTCGGCGCGCTCAAGCTTGTCGGCGTTTATTCCGATCCGCGGCGCGACCCGCGCGGGCATATCGTGAGCGTCGCCTTTACCACTTTCCTGCCGGCCGCGGCACGCCCGCAGGCCGGAACTGACGCAAGCGCAGCGATGTGGGTTGCGGACTGGCGCCGTCTCGATCTTGCTTTCGATCATGCGGAAATCGTCGCTGACGCCGAGAAGATCGAGCTCGGCTGAAAAAGCCGCGCGGCATCGAGGCTAGGCGGCTCGCAAGCGATGCTCTATCTAAGAGACGTAACGACCCTCGCGGAGCCAATGTCATGAATGAAAGGCCGCGTCCCGCCCGTTTCTCTGCCGGTCCGGCCTCGTCCGAGGCGACGGCCGCGGGCACCGGCCGCGTGGGCGTGCTCCTCATCAATCTTGGCACGCCGGACGGGACCTCCTACTGGCCGATGCGCCGCTACCTCAAGGAGTTTCTGTCCGACCGGCGCGTGATCGAGACGAACCGCGTGTTGTGGTGGTTCATTCTGAACTGCGTCGTGCTGGTGAAGCGGCCCTTCACGAGCGGGGCGAAGTACCGCTCGATCTGGGACGCGAAGCGCGACGAGTCCCCGCTTCGCACCATCACCAGGAGCCAGGCGGAGAAGGTCGCTCAAGCCCTCGCTCCGAAAGGGGTCGCGGTCGGCTGGGCCATGCGCTACGGCAATCCGAGCATCGCCTCCCGCATCGAAGCGCTGATTGAGGAAGGTTGCGACCGGCTCCTCGTCTTTCCCCTCTATCCGCAATATGCCGCGGCGACGACGGCGACCGCCAACGACAAAGTGTTCGATGTGCTGAAGACGCTCCGGGCTCAGCCCGCGCTTCGCACCGTGCCGCCTTACCCTGAAAATCCCGTCTACATCGCCGCGCTCGCCCATTCGATTAAAGCGCATCTGTCGACGCTCGACTTCGAGCCCGAAGCGATCCTCGCCTCCTTCCACGGCGTGCCGCAGGACTACATCGACAAGGGCGATCCCTACCGGCAGCAATGCGTCGCGACCGTGGAAGCGCTCACCGCCGCGCTCGGGCCGCTTGGCGCGAAGCTCAAGCTCACCTTCCAGTCTCGCTTCGGCCGCGCCGAATGGATCAAGCCCTACACCGATCAAACGGTCGAGGCTCTGGCGCGGTCGGGGGTCAAACGCATCGCCATTGTCACGCCCGGCTTCGCCGCCGATTGCATCGAGACGCTCGAAGAGATCGCCGAGGAGAATAAGGAAATCTTCCACGAGCATGACGGGGAGAAGTTCAGCTACATTCCCTGCCTCAACGACAGCTCGGGCGGTATCAAGCTGCTCGTCCACCTGATCGAGCGGGAGCTCGAAGGCTGGCTCTAGCAGTGCTTTGACTTTGTCATGCCCGCGCAAGCGGGCATCCAGTAGGCGCATTTCTTCGCGATTGAGTGATGCGGTGGTTACTGGGTCGCCCGGTCAAGCCGGGCGATGACGTGGGGAGGAGGGGTCATGCGTGCGGCCTTCGCCATCGGTCTCGGCTTGCTTCTCGCGGTATTCACCGCGAAAGCCCTCAGAGCCGAAACGGACAATACCGCGGGTCCGGGACCCCTCGCCTACGTGACGGTTGCGGGCGCGCCGGGCGACGGCGACCAGGCGCTCGCCGCCGCGCTCAGCCGGCAGCTCGAAGCGCGCGGGCTTAAGCCCGCAACCGCGTTCCAGGCCAATATCTACGAGGTGCAAGGGACGGTCCGCGTGACCCAAGCGGCAAAGGGCAAGGAGACGATCGTCATCGTCTGGGTCCTGCTCGGCCCCGACGGCAATCAGATTGGCGTCACGCGCCAGACCAAGGACATCCGCAAAGGCTCGCTCGACAAGGCCTGGGGCAAAGCCGCCGAGGCGGCCGCCGGCGCCGCGGCTCAAGATATCGTCAAGCTCATTCCGCGCTAGACGTTGCCGCCCACCATCCTCAGGCACCGAATTTGAACCAGCGCGCAACGGCCTTCCGCTGCCTCTCGTCGAGGGTGAGGTGAAGCTTGGTGCGGCGAAGCAGAAAGTCTTCCGCGGTCATGGCGTCTTCGACCTCGACGGCGTGCTCGAGCTCGGCGCGGAGAATGCCGGGTGCGATCTCCTTGGCCTCATCTGGGTCGGCGCCGATGCGGCCGAACAAGACGTCGATTTGATCGCCATAGGTTAGGGCCCAGCGGCGCCGCATCGCGTCGGAAATCTCGCTCGGGCCGAGCGCGGCACGATCGAGCAGTTCGGACAACGGCAGCGTTCCGCCGTGCAAAGGAGCGTCCTTGGTCCAGGCGCCGCCCGCATCAGCGCCCAGCCGGCGCAAAGCTTCGAGCACGTCTTCGGCGAGCGCGCGGTGCGTCGTCAGCTTGCCGCCATAGAGGGTGACGAAGCCGCCCGTGCCGTTCGCGACCGGCGACAGCGCGGGACTGCGGCTGATGCGGCTCGGGGCCGAGCCTTCCTCGTCGTGGAGCGCGCGCACGCCGGACCAGGTATGGATAATATCGGCCTCCGTGACGGGCCCTGAGGGGCGCACGAAATAGCGATTATAGGCAGCGAGCAGATAGGCCTTCTCTTCCGGCGAGCAAAGGGGTTCGCCGGGGTTTCCCTCATGCGGCACATCCGTCGTGCCGACGATCAAGAAGCGCTGGTCGAGCCAAGGCAGGACGAAAACGACGCGCTCCTCTTCGTCCTGGAGGGTATAGGCGTCGGCTTGTGCGGGCGCCGGCATTGGCAGAACGATGTGGCTCCCGCGCACGAGCGTAAGCGCGCGGGCGGGCGGGGCCTTGTCGGTCATGGCGTCCACTCCCGCCACGAATGGACCCGCCGCGTTGACGATGAAGCGCGTCTCGATGAGGCGCTTCTCCCCGCGCTCGTCGAGCTCGGCGGCGTAGCCGTTTTCGCCTGCGCCGATCGCGGTGACGGCGCGGCGGTTCTTGATATCGGCACCGCGGGCGCGCGCATCGAGAAGGACGGCGAGCGTAAGTCGCGCATCGTCGGTCATGCAGTCGCAATAGTGGAGCACGGAGACGAGCTCTTCTTGGCGCAGGCTCGGAAGCTGCACGATGTCGTCGTCATCGAGCCTGCCGCTCGCGGGCAAGCCGTCGCCGAAGGAGAGCGCGTCGTAAAGCGCGAGCCCCGCCCGGAGCGCGAGCGCTTGGCGCCGCTGCCAGCGATAGATCGGCAGCAAGAACCGCAAGGGCGTGACGAGATGGGGCGCTCCTTTGAGCAATTGCGCCCGCTCGACCAGGGATTCTCGCACCAGGCCGAGTTCGAGCCGCTCCAGGTAACGCAAACCGCCGTGAATGAGCTTCGACGACGCGGAGGAGGTCGCGCTCGCGTAGTCGTCCTTCTCGGCGAGCATCACCTTCAGCCCGCGCCCGGCCGCGTCGCGTGCGACGGCGGCACCGTGGATCCCACCCCCGATTACGAGGAGATCGAAGGATTGAGCAGGCAACGCTAGGCGACGCCGGCGCGGAGCAGATCGTGAATATGGATGATGCCGACGGGGCGTCCGTTTTCGACCACGAAGAGCGCCGTGATCTTCGAGGCGTTGATCATTTCGAGCGCGGCGCTGGCCAGCAGCTCCGGCGACACCGTCTTGGGCGCGGGCGTCATGATCTCTTGCGCGCGCCGCGACAGCAATCCGTTGCCCATGTGGCGGCGGAGGTCGCCGTCGGTGATGATGCCCGTGAGGATGCCGTCGCTGTCGACCACGCCCAGACAGCCGAGCGCCTTCTCGGTCATGACGACGATCGCCTCGGCCATGACCGCGTCCGCGTCCGCGAGCGGCAGGCGGTTGCCCTTGTGCATCAGATCGCCGACGAATTTCAGTCGCGCGCCGAGCTGGCCGCCGGGATGCAGCGTCTTGAAGTCGCGCGCGGTGAAGCCCTTGCTCTCGAGCAGCGCGATGGCGAGACAATCGCCGAGCGCAAGCTGCATCACCGTCGAGGTCGTCGGTGCGAGTCCGTGCGGACAGGCTTCCTTGACTTGCGGCAGCGCGAGCACGAGCTCGGCCGCTTGGGCAACGGTCGAGCTTGGATTCGACGTGACAGCGATGAGGGGAACGGCGAAGCGTCGCGAATAGGAGACAATGTTGCCGAGCTCGACCGTCTCGCCCGACCAGGAGAAGGCGACGATGACGTCGGCCGGCGTGATCATGCCGAGATCGCCGTGGCTCGCTTCGCTCGGATGCACGAAATAGGCGGGCGTGCCGGTTGAGGAGAGGGTGGCGGCGGTCTTCTGCGCCACGTGGCCGCTCTTGCCCATGCCGGTGACGATGATGCGGCCGCGGCAGTTGCGCAAGATTTGGAGCGCTTCGGCGAAATTGTCGATAAGCTCGCCGGCGAGCGCGGCCTTGAGCGCGCTCAAGCCCTCGGTCTCGAGTTGGAGCGTGCGCGTCGCCGAGGCGACCGCTTGGCCGCGATCGTCGCGCAACAAGCGATCCCGCTTAAGACCCGCCGTCATGATTGCGCTCCCCCGCTATCCGCATCGGACTTTAGCATGGAACGGGGCTTTGGAAGGGCCAAGAGTCGCGCCGATTGTGGCGTGGCGCGAGCCCATTTAACGCTGTTTCCCCGGCTTTCTGATCGTCGCTCCGATTGAGGCGCCGGAGCGCCGAAGCTCATTGGTTATGAGCGGTTACAGCAACGTCTTGATCTCGGCACTGACGGCCTTGGCGAGGTCCGGCCGGGCGAGCGCGTAAGCGATGTTGGCTGAGATGAAGCCGAGCTTCGAGCCGCAATCGAAGGCGCGCCCCTCATATCGGAGCGCATAGAAGGGCTGGCGCTTGAGCAGCGTCAGCATCGCGTCGGTCAGCTGGATTTCGCCGCCGGCGCCTTTTTCCTGGTCCGCGAGAATCGCGAAGATCTGAGGCTGAAGGATGTAGCGGCCGAGAATGGTGAGGTTGGAGGGCTCGGTTCCGGGCTTCGGCTTCTCCACCATGCCGTCGATGGGGAGCACGCGTCCGTCGCCTTTGCCGCCGAGGCTGACGACGCCGTAATTTTTCACCTTGTCGTCGGGCACGGGCTCGACCGCGAGGATGTTGCCGCCATGCTCCGCGTAGGCGTCGAGCATCTGGGCGAGGCAGCCTTTGCCTTCGGTCTGCACCAGGACATCGGGGAGGAGCAGCGCGAACGGCTCATTGCCGACGAGCTCGCGCGCGCACCAGACGGCGTGGCCGAGCCCGAGCGGATCTTGCTGCCGGGTGAAGCTCGTGCTCCCCGCATCGGGCAGATCGGCGGCGAGCGCCTCGAGCTCGGCGGTTTTGCCCCGCGCGGCAAGCACCTCTTCGAGCTCGACTTGCCGGTCGAAATGGTCCTCGATGACGCTCTTGTTGCGGCCGGTGACGAAGATGAAATGCTCGATGCCGGCATCCCGCGCCTCGTCGACGACATGCTGAATGACCGGACGGTCGACGACGGTCAGCATCTCTTTGGGAATCGCCTTGGTCGCGGGCAGGAAGCGGGTGCCAAGCCCTGCCACGGGGAACACGGCCTTGCGGATGCGAGCAGTCATCCGGTCCTCGTTCAATCGATCTCGCCGGCGCGCGTTAGAACTCCCTCAACCGCGATCCGATAGCAAGCGGCGAATTGGTGGTAAGGTCGTTCCATGAGTGTTCTGGTCACGGGCGGGGCCGGCTATATCGGCAGCCATATGGTGCTCGCTCTGCTCGATGCGGGCGAGGAGGTTGTCGTTCTCGACAATCTGTCCACCGGATCCCGCCGGGCGGTCCCTGCAAATACCGAATTCATCGCGGGCGACGCCTGCGACCGCGATCTCCTGCTGCGGCTGTTCCTCACCCATCGCATCGATGCGGTCATTCATTTCGCCGGGTCGGTCGTCGTGCCGGAATCGGTAGTCGATCCGCTCCGCTATTACCGCAACAACACCTGCGTATCGCGCACGCTCATCGCCGCTTCCGTCGAGGCCAAGATTCCGCATTTCATTTTCTCATCGACCGCCGCGGTCTACGGCATGCCGGAGAAAAATCCCGTCGCCGAGGATGCGCGGGCCAGCCCGATCTCGCCTTACGGCACGTCGAAGCTCATGACCGAGCTCATGCTGCGCGATACGGCGGCGGCGCACGATTTGCGTTATGTCGCGTTGCGCTATTTCAATGTGGCGGGCGCTGATCCGGAAGGCCGCAGCGGGCAATCGACGGCGCGCGCCACCCATCTCGTGAAAGTCGCCTGCGAAACCGCGCTCGGCGAGAGGCCTTGTCTCGAAGTGTTCGGCACCGATTACCCGACGCCGGACGGCACCTGCGTCCGCGACTATATTCATGTGAGCGACCTTGCCCGCGCTCATCTCGATGCGCTTCGCTATCTGCGCGGCGGGGGCAAGAGCGAAGTCCTCAATTGCGGCTACGGCGCCGGCTTCTCGGTGCTTGACGTAATCGCCTCGGTCAAGCGCGTGTCGCAACGGGATTTTCCTGTCCGCGTGGGACCGCGCAGGGCGGGGGATCCGGCGGCGCTCGTGGCGCAATCAGACCGCATCGGCGAGGTGTTCGGCTGGAAGCCTGAGCTCAACCGCCTCGACACGATCGTCGGCCATGCGCTTGCCTGGGAGAAGCAGCTGATCGAATGGCGCGCCGCGTCTTGAAGCCTTGCAAAATTGCCTTTGCCGCGCCGCAAAGCCACGGCCAAAATCGGAACCCGCGAATCTTTGGAACTTGGGATTGAGCATGGCGACGCCGGCATTAGGGAGAGCGGCTCTTTGCTTCATACTTATGCTCACCGCCCTGGCGCCGCAGGGGGCGCGGGGAGCAGGCGAGGGCGTGGCCGCCTATAAGCGCGCTGTCGAAGCGAGTTTTGCCCAGTGGCTGGAGGCGCTATGGCCCGATGCGGAAGAAGCGGGCGTCTCGCGCGACACCTTCGATGCCAATCTCAAGGGCTTGAAGCTCAACTGGTCTCTGCCGCATCTCGTTCTGCCAAATCCCGCCGGTCCCGACGGTCCGCCTTTGCCTGAAGCCCTTGCCGCCAAGGCGAAGCCGCTGCACCAGCCGGAGTTCGACATTCCCGCCAACTACTTCAACAAGACCACGCTCAACGTTCTCGCCGGCACGGGGCGGGGCAAGATGGAGCAATGGGCGAAGACACTCGGCGCCGTGCAAAAGCAATATGGCGTACCTGCCAGCATCGTCGTCGCCATCTGGGGGCGCGAGTCGGGCTTCGGGAAAGTGGACATGCCGTTCGACGCGCTTTCGGCCATTGCTACCCAGGGCTTCATGGGACGCCGCCCGGAAATCTTCCGGCAGGAGGTGATCGCCGCGCTGAAGATCCTCGAAGAGAAGCACGCGACCCGGACCGAGTTGCGGAGCTCATGGGCCGGCGCCATGGGCTACACCCAGTTCCTGCCGTCGGATTTCGAGAAATATGCCGTCGATTTCGACGGTGACGGCAACCGCGACATCTGGAACTCGGTTCCCGACGCCCTCGGCTCGACCGGCAACTCGCTGCACAGCCAGGGATGGGACGGCAATCAGACTTGGGGCTATGAGGTCGTGCTTCCCGATGGTTTCGATTGCACCGAGCAGGGTCCCGACAAGGCGCGTCCGATCGGCGAATGGGCGAAGCTCGGCGTTGCGCGCGTGAAGGGGCAACCCTTCCCCGAAGCCAAGCTTCAGGACTCGGCCTTTCTCGTTCTGCCGGCCGGGCTCAAAGGACCCGCCTTTCTCGCCACCAACAATTTCTCGGTCCTGAAGCTCTATAACAACTCCGACGTCTACGCGATTTTCGTGGGCCACGTCGCCGACATGATCGCAGCCGGCGCGCCGGTCGCGTTTGCCGGTGAATGGCGCGCCGTGGAGCGCTTGCCGCGCGACCGCATCCAGCGCTTCCAGGAAGCGCTCGTGGCGAAGGGCCACGATGTCGGCAAGGTGGATGGTCTTGCGGGCTTCAAGACGCGGCGGACGATCGGGCTCGAAGAACGGGGGCTCGGCATGAAGCTGAGCTGTTATCCGAGCGCGGCCCTCGTCGATGCCGTGCTCAAGAATGACGGGTCCGCGAAGGCGGAGCCGCCGAAGCAATAAGTGGCCAATTGCCTAGGTTTTGCCCGTCACTCTTGTTAGTGTCGGCTTATGCGAATCGCGATGAATACTAAGTCATTGATCCCGTGGGCACTATCGGCTGCGCTGGCGCTCGTGGCCCTTCCCGGCGAAAGCCTTGCCAATAGCAAATGCGTCGAGGGCCTGTGGCCCTCGGCCAAATCGGCGGGCGTTACCCGCGCCACTTTCGACCGCGCCTTCCAGGGCTTCACGCCCGACCCGGAAGTGATCGAGCAGGCCAACTACCAGCCTGAGTACGTCAAGCCGATCGGGGAATACATCGACCGCGCCGTCTCCGAAAAGCGGGTGGCGACCGGGAAGCAGAAGCTCGCCGAGTACCAGGATCTGGTTGCAGGGCTCGAAAAGCGCTACGGCGTGGACCGCCACATCATCGTGGCCATTTGGGGGGTCGAGTCGAATTACGGCGCGCTGCCCGGCGATATGAACGTGATCCGTTCGCTCGCCACGCTCATCTGTTCCGGCACCAAGGCGAAATTCGCCAGGCCCCAACTCGTATCGGCGCTGAAGATTCTGCAACGCGGCGATGTGAGCTTTGAGGCCATGAACGGCTCGTGGGCCGGCGCCATGGGTCACACACAGTTCATCCCCACCACCTACACCGCCTATGCCGTCGATCAAGACGGCGACGGCAAGCGCGATATTTGGAACAACATTCCCGATGCTCTCGCTTCGACCGCGAGCTATCTCAAGGTCTCGAATTGGCGCGCCGGCGAAACCTGGGGCTACGAAGTCAAGTTGCCCAAGGGCTTCAATCCGAAGCGGGTCGGCGAGAGTACGCTGAAGCCGCTCGGCGAATGGCAGAAGATCGGCGTCGTCAAGGTGAACGGCGAGCCTTTCCCCAGGGCCGCCGACAAGGCCTCGCTGTTCGCGCCGGAAGGAACGCGGGGACCTTCCTTCCTCGTGCTCAACAATTTCCGGTCGATCCTCCGCTACAACGTGGCGAAGTCGTACGCACTTGCCGTAGGCCATCTCGCCGACCGGTTGAAAGGATATGGACCGTTCGTGCAGCAATGGCCGACCGACGAGACGCATCTTTCGCTGGCCCAGCGCACGGAGTTGCAACAACTCTTGATCGCCCAAGGCCTGATGGAAGGAGAGCCTGACGGCGTCATCGGTCCGGCGACGCTCGAGGCGGTCAGGACCTACCAGCGCGCCAAGACGCTTCCCGTTGACGGGTTTCCGAGCATGACCCTTCTGAAAATGCTCCGGGCCGAAGCGCCGCGGCCGGTCCCGCCGCCCGAGGGCCAGACCGGGAGCATCGGCGAGGCGCAAGCGCCCGCCAGTGTCGGGGCGCAAGCGCCCAATGGGGCTGCGACGGAGGCGCCGAGCGGCGCAGCCCCGGCCAAGGCCGCCGAGGGGCAGCCTGCCGGCGCAGCGCCGGCCGCCGAGAACGGCGGCGGACAACCGGCCGATGCCGGCCAGAACTGAGGCGAGGGACTTGGCGTTTTCCCTGGAAGGGATTACGAGTGTCGGGCTCCGGGCCAGTCGAGGGTAAGGTCGGTGAAGGACCGAATGGCCATGTTCGCTAGGGCTGCTTGCTTTGGCTGCCGCCGCGCGGCGGGGCTCGCGTTCGCGACCGCCGCGATCGTGATGACCGGTCTCATCCTCGGGCTTCTGCCTGCGCTCGCGCAAGGCACTCCTCCGGTGCAGCGCAGCTACATCAACCCGTTCCCTAATGGCGACCGCTACCGCGTCGTCGTGCTCGGCGATTCGCTTGGCGAGGGTCTATGGTCCGGCCTTTATCGCGCCTTCGAGGAGGACAAGACCCTCGAATTCATCCAAGACGCGAAGCCCAATAGCGGATTTGCGCGCACCGATACCTACGACTGGAACGAGCAACTCGCGAAACTGCTCAAAGAAGACACCTACCAGATCGCCGTCGTCATGTTCGGCGCCAGCGACACCCAAGGCGTTCGTAGCGGCAAGGAGTGGTTGAAGGTTGGCAGCGAGGGTTGGCGCGAGATCTACGGTCAAAGGGTCGAAGCCTTCATCAAGCAGCTCCGCGCCGCCAATGTCGCAGTCTATTGGGTGGGTCTCCCCATCATGCGCAGCCCGACGCAGAATGAGGACGCCGAGAAGCTCAACGATGTGTATCGCGAGAAGGCGTTCATCAATGGCGCCAGGTATGTCGAGACCTGGACCGGGTTCAGCGACGAAAGCGGACGTTATAGCCCCTACGGACCCGACATGACCGGGCAAGTTAAGCGGCTCAGAGCCGATGACGGCATCCACATGACAATGCGCGGCTATCTCAAGCTCGCCCATTTCGTCGAGAAGGACCTGCGCAGCGATCTCAACCTCGCTAAAATCGAGCGCAACATCCCGCTCGCCGGCAATGAGGACGAACAGGCCAAGGTCACGGGCCGCGAGGTCGCTGCAGAAACGCCGCCAGCGCCTTCGCCCAGTGCAGCCGCTCCCGAAGCCGGGACCGAAACCGAACAGCCCGCGGGCGGGACGCCCCAGTTGCAGGAGAGCAATGTCGGCGAGGTGAGCGTGGTCAGGCCGGCGATCGATCAGACGCTGCAGGCCGCCCAAGGCCTAACCTCGCACGGCGCGCCTCAAGCAGGGTCCGACGCCGAGATGATCACGAGCGAGCTCGGCAATGGATTGACCGCCGTCGCGACCCTTTCCTCGGTCGCCGACCCCTCGCTTACGTCCTCGCGGCCGCGGCTGCCGCTGTCGCAGCGGCCCTATTACAAGGTCCTGATCAAGGGCGAGCAGCTCAAGCCCAAGACCGGACGCGGCGACGATTTCACCTGGCCGCCGAGCTGACATCGCCGTAGCGCCCCGCTAGCGTGGGAGCTCGGTCTTGCCCATCAGGAATTTGTCGATCGCGTGCGCCGCTTGGCGCCCCTCGCGGATCGCCCAGACCACAAGCGATTGACCCCTGCGCATGTCGCCCGCCGCGAAAATCTTCGCGCGCGAAGTGCTGTAGTCGAGCTCGTTTGCCTTGACGTTGCCGCGCGCATCGAGATCGAGGCGCAAATCCGCGACCATGCCTTGTCGCACGGGATGAAGGAAGCCCATGGCGAGCAGGACGAGATCGGCGGGGATTTGAAACTCCGTGCCTGGCATCGGCTTGAATTGACCGTCGAGACGGATGCATTCGAGACTCTCGACCTTGCCGTCCGAGCCCAGGAAGCGGGCAGTCGCCACGCTGAAATCGCGCGCTGCGCCCTCCGCTTGGCTCGACGAGGTACGGAGCTTGAGCGGCCAGTGCGGCCAGGTCAGAGCCTTGTTCTCCTTCTCGGGCGGCTGGGGAAGGATCTCGAGCTGCGTCACCGAGACCGCGCCTTGACGGAACGAGGTGCCGATGCAGTCCGAGCCGGTGTCGCCGCCGCCGATCACCACCACGCGCTTCCCCGTCGCAAGGATCGGTTCGGCGTCTCCTTGAGGCTCGCCCGAAATGCGACGGTTCTGCTGCGGCAGATAGGCCATGGCGAAGTGAATGCCGTCGAGGTCGCGGCCCGGGACTTCGAGGTCGCGGGGGTGCTCGGCGCCGCCCGCGAGCAAGACGGCATCGTAGTCGCGCTCGAGTGTCGCGACGGGGAGGTCGCGGCCGACATGGACGTTGCAGTGAAAAGTGACGCCTTCGGCCTCCATCTGCTTCACCCGGCGTCCGACGATGTATTTCTCCATCTTGAAATCGGGAATGCCGTAGCGGAGCAGGCCGCCGGGAAAAGCGTACTTCTCGTAGACATGCACGTCGTGACCGGCGCGGGCGAGCTGCTGGGCCGCGGCAAGTCCGGCGGGGCCTGAGCCGACGACGGCCACGCGCTTGCCAGTCTTGGATTCCGGCGGCAGCGGCCGCACCCAACCTTCGACGAAGGCTTTGTCGGCGATGGCGCATTCGATCGATTTGATGGTCACCGGCACGTCGATGATGTTGAGGGTGCAGGCGGGCTCGCAAGGGGCGGGGCAGACCCGGCCCGTCACCTCGGGGAAGTTGTTGGTCGAGTGCAGGTTCGCCGCCGCGACTTCCCAGTCGGAGTGGTAGACGAGATCGTTCCAGTCGGGAATCTGGTTGTTCACCGGACAACCGGTATGACAATAGGGGATGCCGCAATCCATGCAGCGGGCGGCTTGGCGAACGATCTCCGCCTCGCTCGGCGCGATCACGAACTCGCGGTAGTGCCGGACGCGGTCGGAAGCGGGCTCGTAAGCCCGGTCCTCGCGTTCGATCTCAAGAAAGCCCGTGATCTTGCCCATTTGCGCCCTTCGGCCGCTTGAAAGGTCAGTCAGCGAGTAGCCATCGTCTTGCGCCTTCGTCAAGCATTCGCGCGGCGGGCCGCCGGCGTCATTCGCCGGGGCCGTGACCTGCCCGCGTGAAGATTACTCGCCGTTGCCCCGCAAGCCGATTTCGATGTCGCCGAGACCGGCTTTGTCGGCGTGCTGCCGGCGCGCGATCTCCTCCAGCGCCCGGCGGTACTCGACCGGCATCACCTTGACGAATTTGGGCAGGTAAGCGCCCCAATCGTCGAGGATTGCCTTTGCGCGCGCGGAGCCGGTGTAATGGAGGTGGTTCTCGATGAGCCGGCGCAGGCGCTCCTCGTCGAAGCGGCTCATGTCGGCGATATCGACCAGGCCATGGCTTTCGAGGTCACCGGTCTGGTGGCGGCTCTTCTCCATCACGTCATTCTCGCTCGGCACGGGCTCGAGATCGACCATGGCGAGGTTGCAACGGCGCTCGAACTGGCCGTCCTCGTCGAGAACGTAGGCGATGCCGCCCGACATGCCGGCGGCGAAATTTCGTCCCGTCGATCCGATCACGACGACCACGCCTCCGGTCATGTACTCGCAGCCATGATCTCCGGTGCCCTCGACCACGGCGATCGCGCCCGAGTTGCGCACGGCAAAGCGCTCGCCGGCGACGCCGCGGAAATAGCACTCGCCGGAGATCGCGCCATAGAGCACGGTGTTGCCGACGATGATCGACTTCTCCGGCACGATGCCCGACTCCGCCGGCGGGCGGACGACGATGCGTCCGCCGGAAAGACCCTTGCCGACATAGTCGTTGGCCTCGCCGACAAGATCGAGGGTGACGCCATGGGCGAGCCATGCGCCGAAGCTCTGCCCCGCGGCGCCCGATAGCCTCACCCAGACCGTGTCTTCGGGCAGTCCGGCGTGGCCGTAGCGCGTGGCGATCTCGCCCGACAGCATCG
This sequence comes from Methyloceanibacter sp., assembly GCA_035715445.1. Taxonomy (GTDB): domain Bacteria; phylum Pseudomonadota; class Alphaproteobacteria; order Rhizobiales; family Methyloligellaceae; genus Methyloceanibacter. The sequence goes on along the minus strand of DASTKZ010000063.1, from coordinate 9,422 downwards.
CACCCGTGGTGCGATCGGTGTTCCTGATCGGGAGCTCGAGCTTGACCGGCTTCTTCGCCTCGATTGCCTCGCGGGCCTGTCCAATCAGCTTCACGTCGAGGACTTTGTCGAGGCCGTGATCCTGCCGTTCGGAATTGTAGATCTCGACCTCGGGCGGCACCTCGGGCTTATGGAAGATGCGGCTGAAATCGAGACCTCTCGCCTTCCAATGGTCGATGGCCTGGCTCTTATCGAGAATTTCGGTTTGGCCGATCATCTCGGCGAAGGTGCGGAAGCCGAGCGCGGCCATGTACTCGCGCACCTCCTCGGCGACGAAGAAGAAGAAATTGATGACGTGCTCGGGCTTGCCCTCGAAGCGCGCGCGCAAGACCGGGTCTTGCGTGGCGACGCCCACGGGGCAAGTGTTCAGATGGCATTTGCGCATCATGATGCAGCCCGCCGCGACCAAAGGCGCGGTCGCAAAGCCGAACTCGTCGGCGCCGAGGAGGGCGCCCACCAACACGTCGCGTCCGGTGCGGACGCCGCCATCGACCTGCACGGCGATGCGCCCGCGCAGGCGGTTGAGCACGAGCGTCTGCTGCGTCTCGGCGAGGCCGATCTCCCAGGGGGAACCCGCGTGCTTGATCGAGGTAAGCGGCGATGCGCCCGTGCCGCCCTCGAAGCCGGCGATGGTCACATGGTCCGCCATGGCCTTGGCGACGCCCGCGGCAACCGTGCCGACGCCGACTTCGGCAACCAGCTTGACCGAGACGTCGCCCCTCGGGTTGACGTTCTTGAGATCGAAGATGAGCTGTTTCAGGTCCTCGATCGAATAGATGTCGTGATGCGGCGGCGGCGAGATGAGACCCACGCCCGGCGTCGAGTGCCGCACCTTGGCGATAGTGGCATCGACCTTGTGGCCCGGGAGCTGGCCGCCCTCGCCGGGCTTCGCCCCTTGCGCCATCTTGATCTGCATCATGTCGGAATTGACCAGGTATTCGGTGGTCACGCCGAAGCGGCCCGACGCCACCTGCTTGATCTTCGAGCGCATCGAGTCGCCGTTCGGCAGCGGCTTGAACCGGTCCGATTCCTCGCCGCCTTCGCCGGTGTTCGACTTGCCGCCGATGCGGTTCATGGCGATGGCAAGCGTGGTATGGGCCTCGCGGCTGATCGAGCCGAACGACATGGCCCCGGTCGAGAAGCGCTTGACGATCTCCTTGGCGGGCTCGACCTCCTCGAGTGGGATTGGCGTCCGCCCCATCTCGTCGGCCGTCCTGATGCGGAACATGCCGCGCAAGGTGAGAAGCTGCTCGGTCTGGTCGTTGATCTGCTTGGCGTAGGAGCGGTACTTCTCCGGCAGACTGCCGCGCACGGCGTGCTGGAGATCGGCGACGACCGACGGACGCCACATATGGGTTTCGCCGCGCACGCGATAGGCGTACTCGCCGCCGACCTCGAGCGCTTCGCGCAAGACGGGCGCTGCCGAGAAGGCAAGCTGATGACGCTCGGCCGTCTCGCGGGCGATCTCCTCAAGACCGACGCCCTCGACTTGGCTGTTGGTACCGGTGAAATATCGGGCGACGAAGTCCGACCTGAGCCCGACGGCGTCGAAGATCTGCGCGCCGCAATAGGACTGATAGGTGGAGATGCCCATCTTCGACATCACCTTGAGGATGCCTTTGTCGATCGCCTTGATGTAGCGCTTGATCGCTTCCTCGGCGGTGACCTGCTCTTCGAGATCGGGCTGCATGGCCGCGATGGTCTCGAAGGCGAGATAAGGGTTGATCGCCTCGGCGCCGTAGCCGGCAAGCGTGCAGAATTGATGGACCTCGTGCGCTTCACCGGTCTCGACCACGAGGCCGACGGAGGTCCTCAGTCCGCAGCGGATCAGGTGATGATGCACCGCGCTCGCCGCGAGCAGCGATGGGATCGGCACGCGGTCGGGACCCGCGGCGCGGTCCGACAGGATGATGATGTTCTCGCCGGCGCGAACCGCCTCTTCCGCGCGGCGGCAGAGCGCGTCGAGCGCCCCGGCCATGCCCGACGCCCCGTGGTCCGCGCCATAGGTGATATCGAGCGTGACGGTGCGGAACTGATTGTCGGCGACTTCGCCGATGCCGCGAATACGCTCCAGATTCTCGTTGGTCAGGATCGGGTGCGACGCCTCGAGCCGCTTCTGCTTCGAGGTGCCCTCGAGGTCGAGCAAGTTCGGCCGCGGCCCGATGAAGGTGACGAGCGACATGACCAGCTCCTCGCGGATCGGGTCGATCGGCGGGTTCGTCACTTGGGCGAAGTTCTGCTTGAAATAGGTGTGCAGCAGCTTCGGCCGCGACGACAGCGCCGAAAGCGGCGTGTCGGTGCCCATCGAGCCGACCGCCTCCTGGCCCGACTCGGCCATCGGCATCATGAGGAACTTCAGGCTTTCCTGCGTGTAGCCGAAGGCCTGCTGGCGATCGAGCAGGCTGACATTAGTGCGCGAGGGCGGGGGCGCCGCGCCCGGCAGCTCGTGCACGCGAATCTGCGTGCGGTCGAGCCATTGCTGATAGGGATGGGCCGAGGCGAGCTCGGCCTTGATCTCTTCGTCGGAGATGATGCAGCCCTTCTCCAGGTCGATGAGGAGCATCTTGCCGGGTTGCAACCGCCATTTCTCGACGATCGACTTTTCCGCGATCGGCAGCACGCCGGTCTCCGACGCCATGATGACGAGCCCGTCGTCGGTGACGAGATAGCGCGCCGGGCGCAGGCCGTTGCGATCGAGCGTGGCGCCGATCTGCTTCCCGTCGGTGAAAGCCATGGCGGCGGGACCGTCCCACGGCTCCATGAGACAGGCGTGGTACTCGTAGAAGGCGCGGCGCTTGGCATCCATGAGCGGATTGCCGGCCCACGCCTCGGGAATCAGCATCATCGCGGCGTGCGCGAGGCTGTATCCGCCCTGGACCAGGAACTCGAGCGCATTGTCGAAGCAGGCGGTGTCGGACTGACCCTCGTAGGAAATCGGCCAGAGCTTCTCGATGTCCTCGCCGAAAAGCGACGACGATACGCTCGCCTGCCGCGCGGCCATCCAGTTGAGGTTGCCGCGAAGCGTGTTGATCTCACCGTTATGCGCCACCATCCGGTAGGGATGAGCGAGCTTCCACGACGGGAAGGTGTTGGTGGAGAAGCGCTGATGCACGAGCGCGAGCGCCGAGGCGAAAAGCGGATGCTGCAAATCGCGGTAATAGGCGCCGAGCTGGTAAGCGAGGAACATGCCCTTGTAGACCAGCGTGCGGCATGACAGCGACACGGTGTAGAAGCCGATCTCGCGCCCGCCGGTCTCGCCCATGATGGTGTTCGAGATCACTTTGCGCAGGATGTAGAGCCGGCGCTCGAATTCGCTCTCGTCCTCGATGTCGGCGCCCCTGCCGATGAAGACCTGCCGGTGCACCGGCTCGGTCGCGATCACCGAGTGCGAAAGGCAGGCATTGTCCGAAGGGACGTCGCGCCAGCCGAGAAGGCTGAGCCCCTCGGCTTCGATCACGCGCTGAACGACCGACTCGCAATAGATGCGCTGGGCCCGATTGCGCGGCATGAACATATGGCCGACGCCGTAATGGCCGGGCTCGGGCAGCGCGATGCCCAGCGGCGCGCAGGCCTCGCGCAAGAATTCATGAGGGATTTGCACGAGGATACCAGCGCCGTCGCCGGCGAGCGGGTCGGCTCCGGCGGCGCCGCGATGGGTCAGGTTTTCGAGGATCTGCAAGCCGTTCTCGACGATCTTGCGGCTCGGCCGGCCTTTGAGATCGGCGACGAAACCGACGCCGCAAGCATCGTGCTCGTGCTTCGGATCGTAGAGTCCTTGCGCGGGCGGCGGCGAAGGCCACGCCTCAAGCGAGGAAACCCATTTCTGGCCACCCAATGCCATCGTCACTTGAAACCCTGCCTGGGGCGCCCGCCGCCCGCCCTGCTACAAGCTGAAGACGTTGACTGGCTGAAGGCGGAGGACGCCTCACGCCTCCTTTGGCGATGCGGGCGAGGATCGCTCTTTGCGACACCCCTTAACGCCTTGCGCCGCGCCCGCGACAAAGGTCAGCAAGCCTGTCCTATTTGCCCTCAAAATGACAGATTTACAAGACCCGCACAAGAAGGATTCACCGTTCGAGGCCGGCGCTCCCGGCAGCGCTTCACCGCGTGCTGGGCGGAGCTTTGATTTGACGTGATCGCGGCCATTTCGGCTTACTCGCCGAGGCAACCAACAGCACCGGTCGCGGGTTCCGGGCGGTGCGCAATTCGACCGAAGAGGAGAGACTTATGACCGATCAGCCGAGGAATTTTACCGGTCTTGCCGTGAGTTGCGCCTTTGCCGCGGCGCTCGGCGAGGCGGCAATCTCGGCCCTTCGCGAAGGTTCGGCCTTCGATCTCAAGGCCAATCTTGCCCGACTGATGGCGAGCGGCGCGATCGTTGCCGTCGGCGCGGCTGCGAGCGGCTAACGAGACATCGCGCCGCGCACTGGGTAAAAAAGAAGGGCGCCCCTCCGACGAGAGACGCCCTTCTTGTTTTAGCCTGTCGCGTTACGCCGCTTTGCTGTCGATGACCTTCGGCTTCTCGGCCTTGTCGGTCGCGGTGACAATCGGGATGGTGCGCGGCTTCATGGCCTCGGGCAGCTCGCGCACGAGGTCAACATGCAGCAAGCCGTTCTCCATGGCCGCACCCTTGACCACGACGTGGTCGGCCAGCTGGAACCTGCGCTCGAAGCTTCGCGAGGCGATGCCGCGATGGAGGAAGGTGGTGTCCTCATGCTCCGTGCGCTTCTCGCCGCGAATGGAAAGGGTGTTCTCCTTCACCTCGATGGCGAGGTCGCTCTCGCCGAAGCCGGCGACCGCCATGCTGATGCGATACTCGTTCTCGCCGACGCGCTCGATATTGTAAGGCGGGTAGCTCGTGGCCTCGCCGTCGAAACTGGTGAGCGTATCGAGCAACGAGCCGAGCCGGTCGAAGCCGATGGTGGAACGATATAGTGGTGTAAGATCGAAGTGCCTCATGACACATCCTCCTAGAGAAGCGATATGGATTGGTGCCCGCTCAAAATCGTTTGAGCCGGGCGGATTGCGCGAAGCCGATTGGCCTTCGCGCGCTTTCGCATATGGGTGCGGCAAGTGAGGGCGTCAAGGGGTCTAGGCTGCTGAATATAAAGGTGAAATCGGAATATCGGCGGTGCCGCCGCGGCCCCTGTCACGGTCCGCGCGCGCTTGTCCGAAGAGCGTGGCGCGCTCCCGCTTCGCTGCTATAAGAGGCGCTTCGCGCTTGAGAGGCCAACTCGCGATGAATCTGATAGCGACACCCAAGAACCCGATCCCGATCGGGGCCTCGACCGGCTATATCGAGCCGCGCAAGGGCGTGCGCTTGCGCTACGCCAGCTGGCAGTCGGCGCTGCGCGAGCGGCGCGGCACGGTCTGCATCTTCCAGGGCCGCGCCGAATTCATCGAGAAATATTTCGAGGTCGTGGGCGAGCTCCGCCGCCGCGGCTTTGCCGTGGCGATCTTCGATTGGCGCGGGCAGGGCGGATCGACCCGGCTCACCCGAGACCCGCGCAAGGGTCATATCCATGACTTCGCCGAGTACGAGGAGGACCTCAACCACTTCATGAAGGCGGTCGTGCTGCCGGATTGCCCGGCGCCCTACTACGCGCTCGGTCACTCGATGGGCAACATGGTGCTGTTCAGGGCCTCGACCAAGCGCGGGTGCTGGTTCAGCCGCATGGTCATGACCTCGCCCATGTTGCGGATCGCAGAACTGTCGTTCTCGAACAAGCTATGCGGCCAGATTGCCGATGGGCTCACCATGCTCGGCTTCGGCAAGCAAACCGTGCCTGGCGATGGGATCAAGCACCGTCAGGATCCGCCCTTTGAAGGCAACCGCCTCACGTCGGACCGCGAGCGTTTCTTGCGCAATGTGTCGGTGCTCGACGCAGCCCCGCAACTCGCCGTCGAGGCGCCGACGATCGGCTGGCTCAAGGCTGCCCTCGACACGGTCGAACTTGTCGGCAGCGAAAAATTCCCGCCCCGCATCCGGGTTCCGGTTCTCATGCTGGCCGCCGGCGACGATCAAGTCGTGTCGATCAAGGCGATCGAGGACCTCTCGGTTCGCTTGAGGGCCGGCGCGCAGATCGTGCTCCGAGGCTCGCGCCACGAGATCTTGCAGGAGCGCGATAGCATTCGCGAACAGTTCTGGGCGGCGTTCGACGCCTTTGTCCGCGATACGGCGCTGAGCAAAGCGAGCTAGCCCGACAGCAGCGCGACCGCCGCTTCATGAAGGTGCTTGTCGCCCGCGGCAAGGATGCGCCCGCCGCCGCGCGGATCGCCGCCCTCCCAAGTCGTGACCACGCCGCCCGCCCGCTCGACGATCGGGATCAGGGGAACGATGTCGTGGGGCTGGAGGCCGGCCTCGGCCACGAGGTCGATATGCCCCATCGCCAGCAGGCAGTAATTGTAGCAATCGCCGCCGAAGCGTCGCAGACGCACGGCATCGGTGAGGGCGGCGAAGCCTTTGTCATCTTCAGGGGTGAAGTAGTCGGTGCTTGTGGTGGCGAGGAGCGCTTGACCGAGATCGGCGCAAGCGCGCGTGCGGATGGTCTTCGTGCTGCCGTCGCGGCGGAAGAAGGCTTCCCTCTCACCGCTCCAGAAGCGTTCGCCGGTGAAAGGCTGATCCATCACGCCGAGCAATGGCACCTCAGCGCGCATCAATCCGATCAGCGTGCCCCAAATCGGCAGGCCAAGGATGAAAGAGCGCGTGCCGTCGATCGGATCGATGACCCAGCAATACTCGGTCTTGCCGGCGGTGGCACCAAACTCCTCGCCACGGATGCCGTGCCCGGGGAAAGCCTCGGCGATCTTCTCGCGAATCGTGGCCTCGGCATTGCGGTCGGCGGCCGTGACCGGGTCGAAAAGGCCGCCGCCTTTATGGTCAACGGCCTGCTCTGTACGGAAATGCGGCAATATGACCGCGCCGGCGTGGTCGGCCAGCGTGTGTGCTGTGGCAAGAAGGGACTGAAATTCGGGATCGTTGGTGGCGGCCACGGCAGAGGGTTGAGGCAATTTCGCCTTGCGAGTCAAGGATTCCTGGTTAGCTTACCGCGCCCCAAAGCCCCGACCAGGGCAGACCGTTGCCAAGACGCATCACTGTCTCGGAAATGCCGCTGCGAACCCCAATACAACCTTGCACTTTGTGCGGCGCAATGACATATTGTTGCAATGCGGTATGGCTCTCCAGGCCGTCCCGCTGCCCTCCTTGGGCGTTTCCTCCCTAGACTTGGGCCGTTCGTTCATGCGAACGGCCCCTTTTTTATGTGGGAGCGGCCCTATTCGGCCGCGGCGCGTGGGACGGCAAGGCCGGAAATGCCGGCGGTGAGCGAGGCCACCATGGCCTCGAGGTCATCGCGCAGACGGCGAAAACCGTTCCCCTTCTCGAAGCTCGTCTCGTCCATGTAGAGGGCGCGATTGATCTCGATCTGAAGCACGTGCTGGGCCTTGTGCGGCCGGCCGTAATGCTCGGTGATGTAGCCGCCGGCATAGGGCTTGTTGAGGACGACGGCATAGCCGAGCACCTTCAATTGGTTGGCGGCGAGGCGCGTCAACTCTCCGTTGCAGGACGTGCCGAAGCGATCGCCGAGGACGAAATCCGGGCGCATGCCTCCCTGCTCGGTGATCGGGGTCGACGGCATCGAATGGCAGTCGATGAGAAGAGCGCAGCCGAAAGCCTGATGGGCCTCAGCGAGCAGGCTGCTCAGCGTCTCGTGGTAAGGCGTGTAGAGGCGGTTGATTCGCTCGAGAGCGGCGCCGACGGAGAGCGGCTCGCGGTAGATCTCATCTGATTCCGAAACGATCCTGGCAATCGTGCCAAGCCCGCCGATGACCCTGACCGATTGCGTGTTGGCGTAGTGGGGCAGCCCGTCGCGGAACAGAACCGGATCGAGCTCGTAAGGCTCGCGGTTCACGTCGAGATAGGCGCGCGGGAAATGGGCATGGAGCAGGGGCGCGCCAAGCGCCGTCACGAAGCCGAACAGCTCCTCGACATAGGCGTCCTCCGAGCGGCGAAGCGCGAGCGAATCAAGCCTCGAAGCGGCAAGAAAGGCCTTGGGATAGACCCGGCCGCTATGGGGCGAGTTGAAAACGAGGGGGACGCTCAAGGTCTCGGGCCGCGCCACCGTGAAGGGGGGCGAAAGCTCGGTCTCGATTGCTTCGACTTCGCTTCGGCTCATGCGCCGTTCCTTGAGACTTTTGCCCGTGGACGCGGGAATCGCCGGTAAACTCTGCCAATCAGAGTTGAACCTGGCAAGGCGTGTTCTGCCTTGTGTCCAGAGCAAATAGACGCGATGATTTGGGATTGAAAGGGGCCAGGGCCTGGGCAGGTTCCGGGCATGGCCTCATCGCTTACCAAGTCATTTACCAAGTTTGTGTACGCCGTAAGGCGAGCGTTAAGGGGGAGCGAGGGATGGAGGCGAAAGACACACGGGCGCGCAGCGTACAGCGGATTCTCCTCGCCGAAGACGACGAGGACATGCGCCGCTTCCTGGTGAAGGCGCTCGAGAAGGCCGGTTACGACGTCATCGCGTTCGGCAACGGGCTTGAAGCCTATGAGCGGCTGAAGGAGGAACCCTTCACGCTTCTCCTCACCGATATCGTCATGCCGGAGATGGACGGCATCGAACTCGCGCGCAAGGCGAGCGAACTCGATCCCGACCTCAAGATCATGTTCATCACCGGCTTCGCGGCGGTGGCCCTGAACCCCGACAACCAGGCGCCGAAGGATGCGAAGATCCTGTCGAAGCCCTTCCACTTGCGCGACCTGGTCGACGAGGTGGAGCGGATGCTTGCGGCGTGATGGCGAGCGGGTTGCCTTGACGGCACCGCAGCCGATATAGAAGCCTGACTTGAAAGCTTGACCGATCGTTCGGTTTTAGCGGGCGCGTAGCTCAGCGGTATGAGCACTGCGTTGACATCGCAGGGGTCACTGGTTCGATCCCAGTCGCGCCCACCATTCCTAAGCTCTTACCTCGATTGAGGTTTGAGCGAAAGACGAGCTCCTCACAAACAGACCCAGCACCTCGGCTGTCACAGCTACGTCACAGCAAGGGGTTCGTCATGGCTACAATCCGTAAGCGAGGCACGAAGTGGCAAGTACAAATCCGTCGTGTTGGTGTTCGACCAATTTCCCGCTCGTTCCATGTACTCAAAGATGCCGAAACGTGGGCGCGGCAAATGGAGCTAGTCGCCGACCGTCGCGATTTACCTCCTGACCCGAAGACACTCCAACGAATAACATTGGGGCAGTTGGTTGAGCGTTATCTCGACACCGTGAGTGTTCGGAAGCGCGGCCATCATGTCGAACGAGTCGTCCTCAACGCATTTCTTCGCCATAGCATCTGCCGCAAGCCACTCTCGGAAGTTGGAACTTTGTGGCTCATGGG
>DASTKZ010000062.1:0-2666 GCA_035715445.1 Methyloceanibacter sp. | reverse complement strand
CCCCGCCTCGAAACCAGCGCCGATATCGAGACGCCTCAGCGCCGCCAACACGTCGAAACCGAGGCCCCCTGCCCCGATCATCGAGGCGATGATCACCATGTTGAGCGAAAGCATGATGACCTGGTTGACGCCGACGAGGAGTTGCGGCCGCGCCGCCGGGAGCATGACCTTGAACAGCATCTGCCACCGCGTCGTGCCGGCCATCGTGCCGTATTCGACGATCTCGCGCGGCACCGCTTCGAGCGCGGTCATCGTCACGCGCACCATGGGCGGCATGGCGTAGATCATGGTGGCGATCAGCGCGGCGACTGGGCCGAAGCCGAACAAGAATAGAATCGGCACGAGATAGGCGAAGATCGGCACCGTCTGCATCAGATCGAGGATCGGCTCCATGATCTTGCGCGCGAGCGGCACGCGATAGCCGAGGATGCCGAACAGGACCCCGCCCACGACGCCGAGCGGCACGGCAATCGCGATCGAAGCGAGCGTCGTCATGGCGCTTTTCCACTGGCCGAACACGGCGAGATAGAGAAAGGCGCCGCCGGCAAGAAGCGCGAGGCGCATCCCGCCCAAACGGTAGCCGAGCGCCGCCGCGATGCCGACGATCGCGACCCAGGGCAATGGCGGCGCAAGCTGCACGGCGGCCGACCCGCTCCCGCGCAACAGTCCCGTTGAAAAGATCGACGTCGCGGCGGTGAGAGGCACGTAGAGGAACGCGCTGATCGCGCGCGTCGCTTCCCTGAAAGTGAAGAGGCCGAAGGTCGCATCGTCGATCAGCCAATTCATGAAGCGGGTGATGGCGGGGCTCAGGCCGAGACGCCAATCGGGCGGGATCTCGAGGAGCCAGCCCGGGATCGTGCCGGCAGGGAGCATCGCGCACAGGAGCGCGAGCGCCGCGAAGCCGATCCAGGCGAGCAGCGCGGGCGACAGTCGTGACCCAGGCGCCTGTTCCGCGAGAGCCGCCGCCGTCATCGCTCGTCCGCGCCGCCAATGAGGACCGACATGACCGCCGCGCGATCGACAACGCCCACGAGCTTGCCGTCGGCGTCATGCACGGCGAAGGCGGAAGGCGAGGCCTCCACCTGCTTGGCAAACTCGGCCACCTTGCTGTCCGCGAGGATGCTGCCGTTGACGGTTTCACCGTTGCGCTTGGGGCGGGCGATCGCGCGGGCCGAGAGGATTTTGGCCCGCGGAGCGTCGCGGGTGAATTCCGTGACGTAGCTATCGGCCGGCGCGAGCACCAGCTCCTCCGGCGTCCCGATCTGGACGATGCGCCCGTCCTGCATGATGGCGATGCGATCGGCGAGCCTGATCGCCTCGTCGAAATCGTGGGTGATGAACACGATGGTCTTTTGCAGCACCGATTGGAGGCGCAAGAATTCGTTCTGCATTTCCCGCCGGATCAAGGGATCGAGCGCCGAGAAGGGCTCGTCGAGAAACCAGATGTCGGGATCGGTGGCGAGAGAACGGGCGATGCCGACGCGCTGCTGCTGGCCGCCGGAAAGCTCGTGCGGCAGATTGTATTCTCTGCCTTTCAGTCCCACGAGCGCGGTCATCTCGCGCGCCCGCGTCTCGCGCGCCTTGCGCGCAACCCCTTGGATTTCCAGCGGGAACGCGACGTTGTCGAGCACGGTGAGATGCGGCAGCAGCGCGAAATGCTGGAACACCATGCCCATCTTGTGGCGCCTGAGCTCGATCAACTCTTGCGGCGAGACATCGAGCAGGTTGCGGCCGGCGAAGTTGACCTCGCCGGCGGATGGCTCGATCAGGCGGGCAAGACACCGCACCAGGGTCGACTTCCCGGAGCCGGAAAGGCCCATGATGACGAAAATTTCGCCGCGGGCGACGGCGAGCGTGGCGTCGGCGACCGCCGTGATGTAACCCGCCTTCTCCAGCGCCGCCGCGCTCGGCTTCGGCCCGAGCCGCGCCAGCACGCGCTTCGGGTCGGGCCCATAAAGTTTCCAGACATTGCGGCAGGTGAGAGCGGCGTCTGTCACGGATCGGGGCCCCCGTGCCCGGGATGCGAGAAGGGCTCGCGGCCCGCTATTTTAGCAGGCTGCGAGCCCTAATCGAGTCCTCAGCAATCACTGGCCGATCCAGCCTTTCCAGCGGGCTTCGTTGTTCTTCATCCACTCGGCCACGACGTCCTCGACCTTCTGGCCTTCAAGGTCGACCTTGGTGACGAGCGCGCCCATCTCTTCGTTCGTGATGGTGAAGTTCTTGATGGCGGCGTAAGCGCTCGGCCATTTGTCCTTCACGCCCGACCAGGCCACCTTCCAGATCGGTCCGCGCGGCTTGCCGCAGTCATGGGTGGCAGTCTTGTTGATGCCCCAGGCCGGGTCCGTGTAGCAGGCAGCTTCGTATTTTGGGAACTCGACCCACTCGCCCTTGTATTTGATCGGCGCCCAGTGCGGCGCGTAGATCCAAAGGACAATGGGGGCTTTGCGCTGAACGGCGGATTCGAGCTCGGCGAAAAGCGCCGCATCCGTTCCCGCGTGGACCACTTCGTAGGGAAGATCAAGCGCGGCGACGCGCTCTTCGTCGAAGCCGCCCCAGGTCGCGGGCCCACCGAGGTAGCGGCCCTTAGGCGCCGTCTCGGCAGTCTAGAACGCCTCGGCGCATTTCTTGAGGGCTTCCCAATCGGGCAATCCCGGGCACTTCTCCTT
>DASTKZ010000061.1:0-2263 GCA_035715445.1 Methyloceanibacter sp. | reverse complement strand
GGCATCAAACGCGCCTTGAGCGCCGATAGCGAGAGCGCGCGTATCGCTCGCGCGGGGCTTGCGCGGCGCGGTATCGATCTTGCGGGTGCCCGGGCCATCGCCCTGTTCGGCGGCGAATCCCGTCCTGGAGCATCCGCAGAGTTCGCCGTCTCCCGTGACGGCGTCCTGCTTGTGGCCGCACCGGCCGAGCCGATGGAAGCGGGCGGGCAAGAGACGGCGACCCCGATCCGCGTGCACATCAAGCGGAGCCGCGTCCTCAAGTCGAACGAGATCCCACTACCCGAGCCGCTCGCTGACCCATTGCAGGATATCCGCATCGGCAGCGCGACGGCTCAAGCCTATGTCGTCCGTGCCGGAGAATATATTCAGATCATCGATGTCGCCGGGCGTCAGTGCACGGACTTCCAGTGCTTCGCCGCGCGCAAGTTAGACAAGGGCGTCGAGCATCCGCTCGACGTCACCGTAACGCGCTCGTTGATGGGGCAGAGCTATCCGCACCCGGGCCTCCGCTCCAAGGCCTTCGATCAGGATATGGAGCCGCTGGTGGAGAAGGTGCGCGACACAGTTGCCCGCCACGACGCCTTCGGGCTTGCGTGCAACGCGCGCTATTATGATGACCAGGGCTATCCCGGCCATGTCAATTGCACGGACAACTTCAACAAGCAGCTCGCGCCTTACGGCGTTGCCGCGCGCAAAGGGTGGATGGCGCTCAACTTATTCTACAACACCCGCATCGACGCCAATAACGTGCTTTATTTCGACGAGCCTTGGTCGCGCCCAGGCGACTATGTTCTGCTGCGCGCGCTCACCGACCTTGTCTGCGTTTCGTCGGCATGTCCGGATGACATCGATCCGGCCAATGGGTGGATCCCGACCGACATTCATGTGCGCACCTATTCCGGCAAGCAGAGCTTCTCCAGAGGAGTGGCCCACAGGATGACGCCAGACGCCGAACCCCAGCTCACGCGCGAGACTGCGTTCCATCCGCGTTTCTCGGCGTTCACGCGCAACTATACCGACTATCGTGGCTATTGGCTGCCGACGTTCTCCAATGACGGGTCGGTCGCCGAATATTGGGCGTGCCGCGAGCGCGCCGCCATCATGGACCTGACGCCGTTGCGCAAGTTCGAGGTCACCGGCCCCGATGCCGAGTCGTTGTTGCAATACGCGCTCACCCGCAATGTGCGGAAACTCGCCGTCGGCCAGGTGGTATACACCGCTATGTGCTACGAGCATGGCGGCATGATCGACGACGGCACGCTGTTCCGCCTCGGCGACAACAATTTCCGCTGGGTCGGCGGCGACGACTATGGCGGCATCTGGCTGCGCGAACTCGCCGAGAAGCTCGGTCTCAAGGCTTGGGTGCGCTCTTCAACCGACCAGCTGCACAACGTGGCGGTGCAAGGACCGAAGAGCCGCGACATCTTGCGCGAGGTCGTCTGGACGCCGCCGGCGCGGCCTACGCTCGAGGAGCTCGGCTGGTTCCGCTTCACCGTCGGCCGTATCGGCGGCTTCGAGGGCCCGTCCGTGGTCGTCTCGCGCACCGGGTATACCGGCGAGCTCGGCTACGAAATCTTCTGCCATCCCAAGGACGCGCTCACCGTCTTCGACGCGATCTGGAAGGCCGGCGAGCCGCATGGCTTGAAGCCGCTCGGGCTCGAGGCGCTCGACATGGTTCGTATCGAGGCCGGCCTCGTCTTCGCCGGCTACGAATTCTGCGACCAAACCGACCCATTCGAGGCCGGAATCGGATTCACCGTGCCGCTCAGCTCGAAGAACGACGATTTTGTCGGCCGGGATGCGCTCATCGAACGGCGTGCCCACCCGCAAAGGAAGCTCGTCGGGCTCGAAGTCGAGGGCGAGGAAGCGGTCAAGCACGGCGACTGTGTCCATATCGGCCGCGCGCAAATCGGCACGATCACGAGCGCCACGCGCTCGCCAATCTTGAAGAAAACGATCGCGCTTTCGCGCGTCGATGTCGCCCATGGCGAACTCGGAACCATGGTGGAGATCGGCAAGCTCGACGGCCATCAGAAGCGGCTGCCGGCGCGGATCGTGCGCTTCCCGCATTACGATCCGGAGAAGACGCGCGTGCGCGCGTAAGAACCGGGCTCCGGCCCGTGCGCGCTGAAGCCTATTCCGCGGCGGCCTTCTTGACCGAAAGGAACGTCTGCATCGTGTCGTCCATGGCTTCGAGCCATGGCGTATGATGCACCGGCGCCATGGTTCCCGTGCAGGGCGACTTGAACGCCTTGTTGCGGTA
>DASTKZ010000060.1:0-2088 GCA_035715445.1 Methyloceanibacter sp. | reverse complement strand
GTGCTCGGGCCAGACACGGCCATCGACATCAAAGTGATCGACGAGATCAACAGCCGGGTCAGGATCGGGTCACTGCTCTCCCGGTTCCGCCGCCATGGCAATCATGGGCTGCTCGCCATCGTCGGCGTGCAGTCGAACCAGTTCCCGCGCGCCCTCGACATCGCGCGTCCATTCCGCGCGGCCGGCGTTCCCGTGATAATCGGCGGCTTCCACGTGTCGGGCTGCCTCGCCATGCTGCCCGAACTGACGGCCGATCTCAAAGCTGCGCTCGATATGGGAGTGAGCCTGTTCGCCGGCGAACTAGAAGGGCGGATGGACACGATCCTGCAGGACACAGCGAAGGGGAAGCTGAGTCCGGTCTATAATTACTTGAAGGATTTGCCGACACTCGAGGCCGAGCCTACTCCGATTCTTCCCGCGAGGAATCTGAGGCGAACGATCCAGTCTCTCGCGAGCTTCGACGCGGGCCGCGGCTGCCCCTTCCAATGCTCGTTCTGCACCATCATCAATGTCCAAGGTCGCAAATCGCGCGGCCGCACGGCCGATGACGTCGAGCGGACGATCCGCGAACATTACGCCCATGGCATCCGTCACTTCTTCATCACCGACGATAATCTTGCGCGCCACAAGAACTGGGAGCCGATCTTCGACCGTATCAGCGAGTTGCGCGACCGCGAAGGCATGAACATCAAGCTGATGGTGCAGGTCGACACTCTCTGCCACAAGATTCCCAACTTCATCGAAGCGGCGGGACGCGCTGGCGTCAATCGCGTGCTGGTCGGTCTCGAAAGCATCAACGCCGCCAATCTGCTCGCGGCGAAGAAGCATCAGAACAAGATCACCGAATACCGCAAGATGCTGCTCGCCTGGAAGAACATCGGCGCGATCACCACGGCGGGCTACATCCTCGGCTTTCCATTCGATACGCCTGAGTCGATCCGCGAAGACATTGAAATCATCAAGAAGGAGTTGCCGCTCGACATCCTCGAATTCTTCATCTTGACGCCGCTGCCTGGCTCGATGGACCACAAGGTCCTTTACGAGAAGGGGGAGTGGATGGACTCGGACATGAACCGCTACGACGGCGAGCATGCCGTGTCGATACATCCGACAATGAGCAAGGAAGTGTGGGAAGAAGTCTATCAGAGCGCCTGGAGGACCTTCTACACGCGCGAGCACATGGAAACGCTGCTGCGGCGCGGCGCCGCCATGAAATGCAACCAGTCGCGGCTGATATCGTTTATTTACATGTTCGGCTCGTCCGTTCCGATCGAGCGCGTTCATCCCCTGCAGGGCGGCTTGCTTCGCCGCAAGCACCGGCTGGAGCGCCGCCCCGGAATGCCGATCGAGCCGATCTGGTCGTTCTATGCGAAATACGCCGCGGAATTTCTCACAAAAACCGCGCGCGAAATACGCTTGGCGTACTGGCTTGGCATGACCGCGCGGCGCATAAGGAAGGACCCGAACCGATTGGCCTATACCGACCGGGCCTTGACCCCGGTAACCGAGGACGAGGAGGAGACGTTCGACCTTTACACCCACAACGAAACCGCGCGCCACGCCGTGGAGCATGCGCGCAAGGTCGCTGAACTGACCGGCGCAAGGCCTCGCGCTGGGGCGGGAGTTGGGCCACGACGCGCCGTCGCGGGTGCAAGCTAATATGGCGCACTGAACTCTGGCGCCCCCTCGATAAGCCGATTTTCTTGAGTGGTGGGCCCGGGAGCTGTCACACCTTCTTTGTTTTTCACTGACTTAGCAAAAGATGCGGGCGAGCCTGCTCGCAGGTGTCGATGAGACAGATTAGCGCTGCTTGATTGCCCGTACTGGCGCTACGTCGGTCGGCGCTGTCGCCTGCCTCGATACCCCGCCGGCCCGCTTTGCCTCATTGGTCGGAGTGCGCGGTCGGCGTGCCGCACAGAACGACTCGATCGCATCGGTCACAGCGGCGCTTATAAGCGCTTGACGCTCGACCGAGCCCATCCGTAGCTCCTCCTCGCGGTTGATGATCGAGCCCGCTTCGAGCAAGACTGCAGGCATGTCGGTGTCTCGGAGTACAAGCAGCTGGTCGTAGCGATAGACGCCCACTTG
>DASTKZ010000059.1:0-11635 GCA_035715445.1 Methyloceanibacter sp. | reverse complement strand
CGGCTTGGGCCTGCTTGATCGTATTGATCACACCGCGGTGGCTGCACGCGGTAAGAATGACAAGACCACGTTCTTTGAGATTGTAGGCGGTGGCAAGTTCATGCCCAAACTGATCGGGGATGATCGACGTTGTTTTCTCGTCTTTGGGAATCTTGTTGGGATAGCAACCGATGCCATCCTCGACGCCGATCTTCATTGTACTTGGCGAGAGAACCTTCTCAAAACTGCGCAACGGAATCTGCCCTGTCGTGAAAGCATGCTCCCCCACGAGCGAGGGTCCCTCGGCGTAGGTCACCGTCAGATTGGCATCTTTTAGCGCTTGCCGATCCAGCGCACCAAAGTTACCGGGCGTCGGCGGCCCCACCCATTCGCGCGAGCAGAAGCACTCTTCTCCGCCGAGATAGAGCGGCAGTTTCGCCTTCAGCTTGTCCTTGTTTTGCTGCAAGAACCCGACGACGCCGCCAAAGTGGTCATAATGACCATGGCTCAGCACCAGAGCGTCGAGCCCGACTGGATCGACGGCCAGCAAATCGATGTTGTTGTTGAGCGCTTCGGCCGTGAAGCCGAAATCCATTAGGAGATTGCCTATCTCACCGCCGCGCTTGGACTCTGCATGCATCGACAGACCAAACTCGCTGATGAGGGTACTCCTCGGCGGCTTATCCTTACTGAGGCCCCACCCAAAGTGCTGAACATCGACGGAACCCATCTTCTTACTTGCCGCCACGGCGAACTGGTAACTGTCGACCACGACACGAACCGATACCGCGTCGACTTCTGCAACTGTGCCCGCGATTGGCTGTGCGCGTACCGGTTTCGAACCTCCGAGTAGGGAGGCCAACATCGCACCGAACACAAGAGTGCCGCCGCCACAAACAACGTGTCGCCGGTGAAAGCAGCCCTCATGAGCATCGGTTGACAAAGGGCGCAGTCCTGGACATCGCAACTGGATTAATCTTCGGCAGCACTAGAGAATGGCCGAACGTCGAGTGCTCCGCAAATAGCACTTACGAATTTTGAAAATTGGGGCAGCTCCTCCAAGCCTTAATCGGCGAAAAATTGCGGGTTTTGGGAGCTCGCCGTTTGCGTTTCGCTGATGTTGGATCAAATACCAGTTCAAGCGGGGTTTTCGCTGATGCGAGATTTGCGCGTAATGCTGGCCGCGCGGGAAGGTCTTCGAGCACGAGCTTGGAACTCGCACCGTAATGCACCACTATGGCGCTTGCCCGTGTCCTCGCGTCTTGGGGAGAGAACCATCATGCGTCGTGTCGTCGTGCTTCTGCTCGCGTCTTTGACCTTCGCCGCGCCGGCCGCGGCCGCGCCTCAGCTGCTGTGGGAGACGAAGGGCCTGGCCCAGCCCGAGTCGGTGGTCAAGGACCCGGCGACCGGCGCGATCTATGTCAGCAACATCAACGGCGCGATCATGCAGAAGGACGGCAACGGCTTCATCGCCAGGCTGAAGCCCGACGGAACCGTCATCGAGCGGCAATGGGTCAAGGGCCTGAACGCGCCGACGGGCCTAGCGCTGCATGACCGCACGCTCTACGTCGCCGACGTCGATGAGCTGGTCGAGATCAACGCGGCATCGGGCGAGATCCTCAACCGCCACGCGGCCAAGGGCGCGATCTTCTTGAACGACGTCGCTGTCGATGAGGACGGCACCGTCTACGTGTCGGACACGCCGATGAACACGATTTGGCGGCTCAAGGACGGCGTGTTCGAGGCGTGGCTCGCCAATGACGCGCTCAAGGGACCGAACGGGCTCCTCGTTGAAGGCGGCAAGCTGATCGTCGCCTCGTTCGGCCAACTGCCGGAACAGGGCACGCCGGAGTTGGGAGGTCTCCTCGCCGTCGATCTCAAGGACCAGTCGGTGAGCCCGATAAGAAACGACCCGATCGGCAATCTCGACGGGCTCCAATCGCTCCAGCCCGGCATCTTCCTGGTGACGGATTGGGCGGCGGGCGCGCTCTACCGCGTCGGGGCCAAAGGCAAGCCCGAGCGTCTTCTCAAGCTCAACAAAGGCAGCGCCGACTTGGTCTATCTCGCCGACGAGAAGACCGTGCTCGTGCCGATCATGCTGAGCAACACGCTCGTCGCCTATAAGCTCGACTGACGGCTACGACGCGAGCCGCGCGAAGCCTGCCTCGAGATCGGCCTTGAGGTCCTCGACCTCTTCGAGCCCGACATGGAGGCGGAGCGCGGGGCCCTTCTCCTCCCATGCGGTCGCGCTGCGGTAGGTGCGCGGATCGAAGGGAAGGATCAGGCTTTCGAACCCGCCCCAGGAATAGCCCATGCCGAACAGACTGAGTTCGTCGACCATCGCGGCGAGCTTATCGCGCGCGACCGGCTTCAGCACGATCGAGAACAGGCCCGAAGCGCCGGTGAAGTCGCGCCGCCACAGCGCGTGCCCGCGATCTGTGGGAAGCGCAGGGTAGATCACGCGCTCGACCTCGGGCCGTTCGGCGAGCCAGCGCGCAAGCTCGAGCCCCGACTTCTGATGGCGTTCGAGCCGCACCCCGAGGCTGCGCAAGCCGCGCAAGCCGAGATAGACATCCTCGGGGCCGGGGCAGAGCCCAAGCTCGTCATGGGTCTTGTAGATGGCGGGAAAGGCCTCTTCGGTCGCGGTGATGACGCCGAGCATGGCGTCAGCGTGACCGGCGATGAATTTGGTCGCGGCCTGGATCGACACATCGACGCCATGGCTGAACGGCTTAAAGAAGAGCGGCGTCGCCCAGGTGTTGTCGAGGATCATCACCGCGCCGGCCTCGTGCGCGGCCTTGGCGATGGCCGGCACGTCCTGCACCTCGAACGTCTGCGAGCCGGGAGACTCGGCGAACACAATCCGCGTCTTCTTGGTGATGAGTTTTGCGATCGCGCCGCCGATCAGGGGATCGTAGTAGACGGTCTTGACGCCGAGCCGCTTCAGCACGTGATCGCAGAAGCGGCGCGTGGGCCGGTAGACGCTATCGGAGACGAGGATCTCGTCGCCCGCCGCGACGAAAGAGAAGAGGGCGGTCGCAATCGCCGACAGGCCCGAGGGCGTGAGCCGCGTGCGGTAGCCGCCATCGAGCTCGGCGATCGCTTCTTCGAGCGCTCGCACGGTCGGCGTTCCGAGCCGCCCGTAGCTGAAGTCCTGATCGTCCGCCTCGAGCGAAGCCAGCGTGGGAAAGATCACCGTCGAGCCGCGATAGACCGGCATATTCACGAAGCCATGCTGGCGCGACGGATCGCGCCCGGCATGGGCGAGCCGGGTCAGGTCTTTCTGCTTCCGCGTTCGTTTGCTCATCTCGCCTCGGCGAGCGGTAGGAGGGGCGTTGCGGTGCTCTAATCCGATCCGGTCTCGATGGGAAGGCTCTGATCGGCGCCCCATTCCGCCCACGACCCGTCGTAGACGGCCGTCTTGCGATGCCCGATCTGGGCAAGGGCGAGCGCGAGAGCGGCCGCGGTGATGCCAGAACCGCAACTCGTCACCACCGGCTTGCCGAGGTCGACATCGGCCTCCTCGAACAGAAGCTCGATCTCGCGCGGCGATTTTAGCGTGCCGTCCTTGTTGAGAAGCTTGCCGTAGGGGAGATTGCGGGCGCCGGGGATATGGCCGGAGCGCAAGCCCGGCCGCGGCTCGGGCACTTTTCCGGCAAAGCGCTCGGCCGAGCGCGCATCGACGATCTCGGCCGACTTGTCCTTGAGCAGCGTCTTGATGTCGGACACATCGCGGACGAGATCCAAATTGCGCCGCGCCGTGAAGTGACGCGCCGTCCGCCCGATCGGCTTGCCGCTTTCGAGCGGCCGCCCCTCGCGTTTCCATTTCGGCAATCCGCCATTCAACACGCTCACATCCTCGACGCCCATGACCCGGAACGTCCACCACACGCGCGCGGCGCTGAACAGCCCTTGCGAATCGTAGACCAAAATGCGCGAACCGTCGCCGATCCCCATGCTTCGCATGCGCGAGGAGAATTTCTCCGGAGGCGGCAGCATGTGCGGCAGCTTGCTCTTGGTGTCGGCGATCTCGTCGATGTCGAAGAAGATGGCGCCGGGAATGTGCTCGGCGAGGTACTCGGCGCGGGCGTCCCTGCCTTCATCGGGCATGTGCCAGGAGGCATCGATAATGACGAGATCGGGCGCATCGAGCTCGCGGGCGAGTTCGTCCGTTTCGGTCAACCACGTCTTGGTCTGCAGCAACTCTGATCTCCCGTTTTCAGCCTAAACGAACGCCTTCGGGCCGGCGGCCCGTTCGCGGTCGAGCCATTGAGGGACCGGCAGCCCCTTCTCACGCAGGAATTTGGGGTTGAACAGCCGGCTTTGGTAGCGGGTGCCGTAATCGGCAAGCACCGTGACGATCGTATGACCGGGGCCGAGATGGCGGGCGAGCCTGATGGCGCCGGCGACATTGATGCCGCTCGATCCGCCGAGGCAGAGACCTTCCTCGCTCAAGAGATCGAAAATGATCGGAAGGGCCTCGGCATCTTGGATCTGATAGGCCTCGTCGATCTTGGCGCCTTCGAGATTCTTGGTGATGCGGCCCTGGCCGATCCCCTCGGTGATCGAGCTGCCTTCGGCCTTGAGCTCGCCGTGCTTGTAATAGTTGTAGAGCGCGGCACCCATCGGATCGGCAAGCCCGATCACGACGTCGGGGTTGTGCGCTTTGAGACCCATCGACACGCCGGCAAGAGTGCCGCCGGTGCCGACGGCGCAGACGAAGCCGTCTATTCTGCCGTCGAGATCGCGCCAGATCTCCTCGGCGGTCGTTTCGATATGCCCCTGGCGATTGGCGACATTATCGAACTGGTTGGCCCAGACCGCGCCGTGAGGCTCGGTGCGGGCGAGGTCTTCGGCGAGCCGGCCCGAGTATTTCACATAGTTGTTCGGGTCCTTGTAGGGGACGGCGGGAACCTCGATCAGCTCGGCGCCGGTGAGACGGAGCATGTCCTTTTTTTCGTCGGACTGGGTGTCGGGGATGACGATGACGGTCTTCAGCCCGAGCGCGTTGCCGACGAGCGCAAGGCCGATGCCGGTATTGCCGGCCGTGCCCTCGACCACGGTTCCGCCCGGCTGGAGCTTTCCCGAATTGAGCGCGTCGCGGATGATGAAAAGTGCGGCGCGGTCCTTGACCGACTGTCCAGGATTCATGAACTCGGCCTTGCCGAGAATGGTGCAGCCCGTCTCCTCCGAGGCGCGTTTGAGCTTGACCAGCGGGGTGTTGCCGATCGCCTCGATGATGCCGTTGCGGGTGGTCACGTGCGGGCCTTCAGGTCTTCTCGGGGTGGAGGCAACCTAATCAGCACGAGGAATGCCCGCAAGGCACGGAAATTCAAGGAAGCCGGCCGGGCAGGGTTGAAGTTCCGCCGAGAGCCGCCGCGCCGCAAATTGCGCCCCGAGGGGGCGGCTTTAGTGCAGCGACACGGTCGCGACGGCGCGGGCAACCTTCTCGGCAGCCCACGCCGAAGCGGCGCCTGGCGGTTCGAGCGGAGAGGGGATGTCGGTCCCTTGGCCTCCGCCCGAGAGAGTGACGCTTCCGCCTTGGCTCGTGACGGTGATTTCGCCCTCGATCAGGAACACGCCGTATTGCCCTTCGATGGGGCCGCCCCAGAATTCGGTGCCGCGCACGCCGATCGTGGCGAGCGGCGTCGATACGAGAATGTTCTTGTCCTTGAGAGACTTCATGCGGCCGGTGGCGAAAAGAAACGCCCCCGCCGCCACTTTCAGCGCGGCCTCGCCGATGCCGCGTTCCGGTTCGTAAACGTAGCGTTCGACGATGAGGCGCGCGTTCTCACCGAGCGTCAGCACCGTGTTGTCGCGGAAGGTAACTTGCAGCCGCGCACCGGCCCCGGTGCGGAGCTCGTCTCTCATGCGCACTTCCGTGCCGATTACGGCGGCCGCGGGTCCCGATGCCGAGATCACTTGCGCCGCGTTCTGGACCTTGTTGATGCGGCCGACCGGATCGGCGCCGTCCGCTCCGGCCGCTCCGGCAACCTGCGCGGCGAGAAGCAGACCAAGCACGGCCCCGAGACCGAGGCGAGGGGCAAGGAAAAGGCGCGCCGGCGCTTCAACGCGTTGGCAGAACCATCTCATCGGCTTGAGGTTACGGGCAGGGCGGGTTGGAGGGGTGACCGCTTCATCATAACTGAGATACGAGGAAAGCGGCACCAGGGTTGCGCCGGGAAGGCTCCTTGGGGTAGCGGCCGGAGAATCCGCCGTGTTATAGACCCGGCCCGGACGGACAGCCTTTCACGCGGGCGTGGTGGAACTGGTAGACACGCCAGATTTAGGTTCTGGTGGCTTCGGCCGTGGGGGTTCGAGTCCCTCCGCCCGCACCAAGCATGAGGGAGGCGCGAAATCCGTTTCCGCGCCGGACCGGGAGAGAAGGCGAGTTGGACATGAATGTGACCGAGACGACGACCGAAGGCTTGCGCCGCCAATTGAAGGTGGTGATCGGCGCCGACGAGCTTGAACGGCGTCTCTCCGCCCGGCTCGACGAGCTAAAAGGCAAGGCGCGGCTCAAGGGGTTCCGGCCCGGCCACGTGCCGAAGGCGCATTTGCGCAAGGTCTTTGGCCGCTCGGTCATGGCCGAAGTGGTGCAACAAGCGGTCGCCGAGACGAGCCGCGAGGCCCTATCGCAGCGCGAGGAGCGGCCGGCCTTTCAGCCGACCGTCGGCCTGCCCCAAGACGAGGCCGAGATCGACAAGATCTTCGCCGGACGAAGCGACCTCGCCTACACGCTCTCCTTCGAAGTCCTGCCTCACATCGAGCTGATGGATTTCGGCGCGCTCGCCCTGAAGAAGCCGGTCGCCGCGGTGATCGATGCCGATATCGACAAGGCGCTCGACCGCTTGCGCGCCGCCAACCTGCGCTACAAGGCGAAGGACGGCGCCGCCGCCGACGGCGACAGGCTCATCATCGATTTCACCGGGTCGATCGACGGGACGCCGTTCGAGGGCGGCGCGACCGAAGACGCGCCGGTCGTGCTCGGCAGCGGCAATTTCATCCCGGGTTTCGAGGAAGGGCTGAAAGGCGCGCGCGCCGGCGAGGAGCGCGAAGTCGACGCAACCTTCCCCGACAAATATCCGGAGGCAAATCTCGCCGGCAAGCCCGCGCACTTCTCCGTGAAGGTGAAGGAAGTCGGCGCGCCGGAGACGCCTCCGCTCGATGACGATTTCGCCAAGAGCCTCGGCATCGAGTCGGTCGAGAAATTGCGCGAGACGATCAAGCAACGGATGGAGCAGGAACGTGCCGGGGTGTCGCGGCTCCGAGTCAAACGCGCGCTCCTCGACGCCCTGAACGAGGGCCATCGCTTCGAGCTTCCGCCGACGCTGGTCGAGAACGAGTTCAAATCGATTTGGGAGCAAGTGACAGCCGATCTCGAACGCAGCAAGCGGACCTTCGAGGATGAAGGCACGACCGAGGAGAAAGCGCGCGAGGAATATCGCGACCTTGCCGCGCGCCGCGTCCGGCTCGGACTGATCCTGTCAGAAGTCGGCACCCGCAACAAGATCGCCGTCACCGACGAGGAGGTGAGCCGGGCCTTGCTCGAGCGCGTGCGCCAGTTCCCCGGCCAGGAGCGCAGGGTCTACGACCATTACCGCAACAACCCCGAGCTCCTCGCCGAGTTCAGGGCACCGATCTTCGAGGACAAGACCGTGGACTTCATCCTCGAACTGGCCAAGGTGACGGAAAAGAAGGTGAAGCCCGAAGAGCTCTTCGCCGATCCCGACGACGACCATCACCATCATGATCACGACCACGATCACGACCATGACCATCACCACGGGCACGGTCATGACCACGATCATGACTATGGCCGCGCCAAGGGCCCGAAAAAGCGCGCCAAGAAGAAGGGTTAGGGCGGAGCCCCGTCACCCTCTTCCGTTTGGGGCATGAACCCCATATGTAGTAAGACGAGAAAATTCACAGATTCGCGAGCGGCTGACCGCTCAGGACCAGCAATGTCAAACCCTGCCGATATCTACTTCAACACGCTCGTGCCGATGGTAGTCGAGCAGACCAACCGGGGCGAGCGCGCCTACGACATCTATTCGCGCCTGCTCAAGGAGCGCATCGTCTTCGTCACCGGGGCGATCGAGGACCATGTTGCCTCGCTCATCACGGCGCAGCTCCTGTTCCTCGAGGCCGAGAACCCGAAGAAAGAGATCTCCATGTACATCAACTCGCCTGGCGGCGTCGTCACGTCGGGCATGGCGATCTACGACACCATGCAGTTCATCCGACCGGCGGTCGCGACGCTCTGCATCGGGCAAGCGGCCTCGATGGGCTCGCTGCTGTTGGCCGCCGGCGAGAAGGGCATGCGCTACGCGCTCCCCAACGCCCGCATCCTGCTGCACCAGCCGTCCGGCGGCTATCAGGGTCAAGCGAGCGACATCGAGCGGCACGCCGAGGACATCATCAAGATGAAGCGGCGCCTGAACGAAATCTATGTCCGCCACACCGGCCAGGACTACGAAACGATCGACCGAACGCTCGACCGCGACTATTTCATGTCGGCGGAAGACGCCCGGAGTTTTGGCCTCGTGGACGAGGTCATCACCAAGCGCCATCCCCTGGACGAGAAAGTAGAAAAGCTCGCGCCGGTCTCGTGAGCCGAGCCCCTCTGTTGCCGAAACGTTCGGTCCGCCCCGGCGCGAACGCGAGGTGCATGCAAACTCCGGATAAAGCATCGAAAGGCTTTGTTCGGCGGCAGAATCGGGGATTAATCAATCCTTGATAGTGGCGCACTAGCATGCTGAGATTGCCTTTCTCGGCTTTCGCTGGCGATTAGGGGGAGATCTCACTTGCGAGGCGGCAAGAGCGACCCATGGCGCCGGACAGGCTTTCGCCCCGGCGTCACCTAACGAATGAGAGTTGGATGATCGAATGAGCAAGGTGAGCGGAACCGATTCCAAGAATACCCTCTACTGCTCCTTCTGCGGGAAGAGCCAGCACGAAGTTCGCAAGCTGATTGCCGGGCCGACCGTGTTCATCTGTGATGAATGCGTCGAGCTTTGCATGGATATCATCCGCGAGGAGAACAAGAGCTCGCTGGTGAAGTCCCGCGACGGCGTGCCGACGCCGATGGAGATTTGCGCCGTCCTCGACGACTACGTCATCGGCCAGGATTACGCCAAGCGCGTGCTGTCGGTCGCCGTCCACAATCACTACAAGCGGCTCAACCACTCGACCAAGAATTCCGACGTCGAGCTCGCCAAGTCGAACATCCTCCTGATCGGGCCGACGGGCTGCGGCAAGACGCTGCTCGCGCAGACGCTGGCGCGCATCCTCGACGTGCCCTTCACCATGGCCGACGCCACCACGCTCACGGAAGCGGGCTATGTCGGCGAGGACGTCGAGAACATCATCCTCAAGCTGCTGCAGGCCGCCGACTACAACGTCGAGCGGGCCCAGCGCGGCATCGTCTATATCGACGAAGTCGACAAGATCAGTCGCAAGTCCGACAACCCGTCGATCACCCGCGACGTGTCGGGCGAGGGCGTGCAGCAGGCGCTGCTCAAGATCATGGAAGGCACCGTCGCATCGGTGCCCCCGCAAGGCGGCCGCAAGCACCCGCAGCAGGAGTTCCTCCAGGTCGACACCACCAATATCCTGTTCGTGTGCGGCGGCGCGTTCGCCGGGCTGGAGAAGATCATTTCGGCGCGCGGCCGGTCCACCTCGATCGGTTTCGGCGCCAAGGTGGAGTCGGTCGACGAGCGTCGCACCGGCGACATCTTGAAGGGGGTCGAGCCCGAGGATCTGTTGAAGTTCGGCCTGATCCCCGAGTTCATCGGCCGTGTTCCGGTCATCGCCACGCTCGACGACCTCGACGAGTCGGCCCTGATGCGCATCCTGACCGAGCCCAAGAACGCGCTCGTCCGGCAGTATCAGCGCCTGTTCGAGATGGAAGATGTCCAGCTCAGCTTCGCCGAGGAGGCCTTGCGCACGATCTCGAAGAAGGCGATCGACCGCAAGACCGGCGCGAGGGGCCTCCGCTCGATCATGGAGGGCATCCTGCTCGATACCATGTTCGAGCTGCCCTCTTTGCGCGGCGTCGAGGAAGTCGTGATCAGCTCCGAGGTGGTGGAGGGCAAAGCCCGTCCGTTGCGGATCTACTCCGACCGCCAGGAAGAGCTCGGCTCGAGCGCCTAGAGGATCGCCCACCGTTCCGCCTTGCGGGACGGGGCGAATCCCCCTCAAAATAGTCGGAAATCGGCCGTCTACTGGCCGGAAGAACTACTTGACGGCGGGATGAGGGGTCGCCACGTAGGATATTGCTATTCGGGGCTAAAATGGCGGGGCAACATGCCACAAGCCCGCCTCGTGCCCCGGCCATACTATCTGCCCGTTGACCATATTCGCGAAGGCTGGCAACCGGGCCGACGCGAGGGGGGTAAAACAAAAATGCGGAGGCGTTTGCCGTTCCGCACAGATCGAGAAAGCGACAGGCTGTCATGACTGACTCAAAACCGTCCACGATCAAGGAAGGCGGACCGGAGCTCTATCCGGTGCTGCCGCTGCGCGACATCGTCGTCTTCCCTTACATGATCGTGCCCCTCTTCGTCGGCCGCGAGAAATCGATCGCCGCGCTCGAGGAGGTGATGCGGGCCGACAAGCAGATTCTGCTGGTCGCGCAGAAGAACGCGAGCGACGACGAGCCCTCGACCGAGGGCATCTACACCATGGGCACGCTCGCTTCGGTGTTACAGCTCCTGAAGCTGCCCGACGGCACCGTCAAGGTTCTGGTCGAAGGCACGCGCCGCGCCACCATTCGCCGCTACACCGAGAACGAGACCTATTTCGAGGCCGAGGTCGAGCGCGTCGCCGAGACGGTCGGCGCCGAGGACGAGATCGAGGCGCTTGCGCGCTCGGTCGTGTCCCAGTTCGAGAGCTATGTGAAGCTCAACAAGAAGATCTCGCCCGAGGTGCTCGGCACCGCGAGCCAGATCGAGGATTATTCCAAGCTCGCCGACACCATCGCCTCGCATCTTGCCATCAAAATCGCCGAGAAGCAGCAGATCCTCGAGGTCACCTCGGTCTCCGAGCGGCTCGAGCGCGTCTTCACGCTGATGGAGAGCGAGATTTCCGTGCTTCAGGTCGAGCGCAAGATCAGGAGCCGCGTCAAGCGTCAGATGGAGAAGACGCAGCGCGAGTACTACCTGAATGAGCAGATGAAGGCGATCCAGAAGGAGCTCGGCGACAACGAGGAAGGCCGCGACGACCTGGCCGAGATCGAGCAGAAGATCGAGAAGACCAAGCTGTCGCGCGAGGCCCGCGAGAAGGCGCTTGGCGAGCTGAAGAAGCTCCGCCAGATGAGCCCGATGTCGGCCGAGGCGACCGTGGTTCGCAACTACCTCGACTGGCTGCTGACGATCCCGTGGGGCGTGAAGGGCAAGATCAAGCGCGATCTCGACGAGGCTCAAAGGATCCTCGACGAGGACCATTATGGGCTTGAGAAGGTCAAGGACCGCATCGTCGAGTATCTCGCCGTCCAGAACCGCACCAACATGCTGAAAGGCCCGATCCTGTGCCTGGTCGGCCCGCCGGGCGTCGGCAAGACCTCGCTCGGCAAGTCGATTGCGCGGGCGACGGGTCGCGAATTCGTGCGCATGAGCCTCGGCGGCGTGCGCGACGAGGCCGAGATCAGGGGCCA
>DASTKZ010000058.1:0-29317 GCA_035715445.1 Methyloceanibacter sp. | reverse complement strand
CGAAAGCGGCGCGCCGCAGGCTCGCCTGCTCGTGCTCGTCCAACACAGAAAAATGCGGCGTCACGCGCGCTTCGAGCGGAAAGCGCTGCAACAGCCTCTCGCAGAAGCCGTGGATGGTATGGATCTTGAGCCCGCCTTTGGCTTCGAGAGCGCGCGCGAAGAGACGCCGCGCCAGGCGCAACATCTTCTCGTCCGGCGGCCGCCGCGTGAGCTTCTCCAGTTTCTTGGCGAGCTTCCCGCCGTCGTCCGTCGCCCATGCGGCGAGCGCGGCCAAGAGGCGGTTCTGCATCTGGGCCGCCGCGGTCTTGGTGTAGGTCAAGCACAGGATCGATTCCGGCGCCGAGCCTGCAAGCAGGAGCCGCAGCACGCGCTTGACGAGAACCGCGGTCTTGCCGGTGCCGGCGCTTGCCGACACCCAGGCCGAAGCGCCCGGGTCGGAGGCGCGCGCCTGGTTGGCGTCGGCCTCGGGCGGAAGGGCCGAGTCGCAGCTCATCCGAATTCCTCCTCGGCCTCCTGCGTCAGCCACTCCTTGATGCGGGCGAGGTGCTCGTATTGGTCGTATTTGTAGGCATCGCGGAAGGGCCCCGAACGGCGCTTCACCTCGTAGGGCATGTCCGGATCGGCATAGCGCGCGATGAGCCGGATCAGCCTGGCGCGCGCTTCGCTCGCGAGCGTTTCGGGATCCGTCTTTGTCGCCGCATCGCGCTCTTCGCCGCCTTCGCCGCGGCCCGTGACATGAATGTAGCGGAGACTGCTCACCGCGCACTTGTCGAGACCGGGGAAGCCGCCTTCCGCCGCGATCAGCGCTTCCAGGGGAAGTTGCGGCGCGACCAGCTTCTCGACGCGGCTCGGAGGCGGCGGGCTGCCGGTCTTGTAGTCGTAGATCGCCGCCGACCCGTCCTCGGCAATGTCGATGCGGTCGGCGCGCGCAGTGAAACGGAAACCAGTGTCGAGATCGAGGCTGCCGCGCGCCTCGATCAGCATGGCTTTCACGCCGTCCCGGCGCGCGGGCTCGGTCGCGGCGAACCAGCGCGCGAAACGGCGGAACGAGGGGCGCCAAAACGCCTTCACCACGGCCGAACCTGCAAGCGCCGCGAAATGCCTGTCGGCGATCGCCCCCAGCGCCTCTTCGATATCGGCGGGGAGTTTGTCGTGATATTCGCGGGAAAATTCCTGCAAGGCGCGATGCACGATGTTGCCGCGCAAGGCGGGGTCGGGCTCGGTGCCGAGCGCGTTCAGCTCCTCGAGTTTCAAGATGTCCCCGGCGAAGATCTCATAAGGATTGGCGATCCAGCGTTCGATGCGGGTCACGCTCAATTGGCGCGGCCGCGCTTCGAGCGGCGGTCTTGGCTCGGGCGGCTTCACGGGATCGAGCTTCTGCGCGCGGTCGCGCTCGCGGGCCCACGCCACCCAAGGAGCGGCGGGCGCGAGCTTCGCTTCGATTCCGGCGGCCTTCGCCAAGGCAAGCAGCCGCTGGAGCCAGCGCGACGGCACGGTCGGCACGCCGTCCACTTTGAGCGCGCGGGTGAGATAGACTTCGCTTGCGCCGAGCGCTTGGGTGAAGTCATGCGCCGAGAGACCGATGCGGCGCTCGGGAGGCGGGAGCTTGAGCTTGTCGCGCATCGGCCGGCTGAGCCAGGGACCGGCTTCCTCGGGCCGCGGCCACACGCCCTCATTGAGACTGCCGAGGATCACGAGGTCGGGCTGTTGCAGCCGCGCTTCGAGCGGGCCCCAGATGAAAAGGCGAGGATGAAGGCCAAGCAGCGCCCGCACTGCTTCGCCGGCAACGAGGCTCCGGTAGAACTCGGGATACTCGTCCGGTTTGAGCGTGACGGCGCGGCCCTCCTCGATCAACTCGGCCAGCAGCACCGAGAGCGCTTCGCCGGCATCGCCCTGCCACAGCGCCGCTGACGACCCGGCCGTATCGCGCGCCAAGGCCTCGGCAACGGCGGCATGAGCCTCGGCGAGACGCGAAGCGGTCGTGAGCCCAGCGGCGAGAGCGGTGGCCGGCGTAAATGCGGCCTTAAGGTCTGCGACGAGCTTAAGCGCCGCGTCATGCTCCCTCTCGCTCAAGCGAAGGGATCCACGCCGATCCTCGTTCTTGGCGGCGTAGAGCGCCGCGCGAGCGCCATCCAACCCCTCGCCGACATAGACGCTGCGGAAAGCCCCGCGTTCGAGCGCCCGCGCTGCGAAACGCGCATCCGCAGGGGAGCGCCCGAGCAACGCCAGCGGATGCTTGAGCAGCGCCATGAGTGCGGGCGGCGCGAAATTCGCCTCGGCTGCGCCGATGACGAGATCGAGGAAGGCGCCCGGCACCGTATGCGGCACCGGCACGCCCGCGGAATCGTCAACCGCGAGCTCGTAGCGCTTGAGCCGAGCCGCCACGCGCCGCGCAAGCGTCCGATCGGGTGTGACGAGAGCAGCGGTCTTACCTTTTGCCTCGACCGCCGACCTCAAGATGAGCGCGATCGCTTCGGCCTCGTCATGCGCGGTCGGGGCCACGACGAGTTGAAGGCCTAACGCCGCGTCGGCGAGGCTTGCCCTGGCGTCGGCGACGAGGGTATCGCCGGCAAGAAATTGCTCCCAGCGATCGGTGCTTCCTGCCGGGCGCAACGCCTCGCTCATGAGATGGAGCCGCGCGCGGGCGGCGGCGGCGGGCTCGGCTCCCGGAAGGTAGGCGACATCGTCGCGGGTCGCGCCGAGGTCGCGCAAAAGCGCCGCCATGCCGTGTTGCGGATGCTCGGGCACGCGGCCAAGCCCCGCCCAAGTCTCCTCATCGAGCTGCTTGTCGAGGCCCGGCAGAACGACCGCCCCGTTCGGGAGCGAGCCGATCGCCTTCAACAGCCGCGCCGTCGCCGGCAGCGTGCCGGTCGATCCCGCCGCGATCACAGGGTAAGCCGAGCCCTTGGCCAATCGCGCAGTCTCTCGCGCCATCAGCAGTGTGCGGCGCGCGACCGGCGAGATGAGGCCGTTATCGGCGAGATAGCGCGGCCATTGCTCGGTCGAGATCTTGAGGAACTCGACGGTGAGCTGCCAGTGTCCGGCGAACTCTTCCGGCCCGATCTCTTTGAGATCGGCAAGGGAGACTTGCTCGCTCTCGACGAAATCCATGAGGCGGGCGAGATCGGCGGCAAGAAAGGAGGCCTGTCCCGGCGTCAATGGCAAGGTGGGCGCTCCCTCGAGGAAGGCCGCCGTGCTCAAGCGTTGCCCCCAGGCGAGCACGAGCCGCATCAGCGCGAGGCGCCGGCGCAGCGCGCCGATGGCAGGCGTCGCGATGGCGCCGTCGTCATTGTCATCTCCGGCCCCGAAAATGATGGCGGCATCCTCGTCGGGATCGCCGAGCCCCCTGATGCGAGGCAGGAGCATGGCCCCGCCTTTGGCTTCGGCGAGAAACGCCTCGCGCAGCGCGCGGCCCGCGCGCCTGGTCGGAAGATAGATCGTGGTCAAGGGAAGGATCAGCGGATCGGGCTTGGCGCCGCCGGGCACCGGCAACTCGCCTGCGAGAATGGCTCTGGCAAGCGTGGTGAGGAACGGCGCCGAAGGCGGGATCGTGTAGAGCCGCAAATTCTCTGGCGAGGACTCAGGCACCTTCGCGCTCGAATGCGGCTTCCGCCTCGGCCAAGGCGCCCGGCGTCCCGACATGCATCCAGCGCCCGTCGAGCCGGATGCCGTAGAGCCTGCCCTTGGCAAGCGACCGGTCCCAGAGAAGGTTCAGCGAGAAGCGTCCGTCCGGGGCGTCCTTGAACAAACTCTCATCGCAGAGCGACACGCCGGCAAAGGCGAATGACACGACCTCGTCCTGTCCTCGCCGGGCGAGCCGCCCGTCCGCGGTCATGGAGAAATCGCCGCGGGCCGCGTAGCCGATGCTGGTCGCGGCCGGGGCAAGCAGAAGGAGACAGTCCATCGCCGCGGGATTCCATTTCTTCAGCATGCGCGACAGCGCGGGCGAAGCGCCCTCGCTCCAAACCGAATCGGCGTTGTGGATGAAGAAGGGACCGCGGCCAAGCAGCGGCAAGGCTCTCTTCGTGCCGCCGCCGGTGTCGAGCAGGACGCCGCGCTCGTCCGACACGAGAGTCTTGGGCGGGAGCCCGTGGCGGTTGGCAAGATGCGCCTCGAGCTGATCGGGCAGGTAATGGACATTGACCACCGCGGTCTCGACGCCGGCGGCGGCGAGACGCCCGAGCACGTGATCGATGAGAGGCCTGCCCGCGATCGGCACGAGCGGCTTCGGCATGCGCAAGGTCAAAGGCCGCATGCGCTCGCCGAACCCCGCGGCCAGCACCATCGCGGTGGCGGCGCGGGTCATGGGCGCTCACACGACGAGCGGCGGCAGGTCGTCGGCCCGTGGAAATGACTTTTCGTAGAAGCGGCGGAGCGCCGCCAAAGACGGGTGCGCCAGGTCGCGTTCGAGGTAACGCGCGACCCGCGGGATGTGAGCGAGATAACCGCGCTTGCCGTCACGTTTCGCCAATCGCGCAAAGATGCCGAGGATCTTAGAATTGCGTTGGGCGCCGAGCACGGCGTAAAGCGAGACGAAACGATCGCGCGAAAACGGCTTGCTCCCTGCACCCCGGGCGGAACAGTAGCGAGCGAGAAGCTCCCGTTCAAGCGGTTCCGGCACGTCCAATCTTGCATCCTGGAGCAGGGAAACGAGGTCGTAGGCCAAGGGCCCCCGCAGGGCGTCCTGAAAGTCGAGGATCCCGACCCGTTCGAGGCCTTTCCGCTCGGGCAGCCACATCAGATTCGGCGAATGATAGTCCCTGATCACCCAGCCCGAATCGGCCTCTTCCGCCTCCGCCAGAAGCGGACGCCATAGCGCCTCGAACTCCTGGACCGTTTCGGGCGGCGCCGGGCCGCCATGGAGCGCCGGCCAGAACCAATCGATGAGAAGCGAAGCCTCAACCAGCATGGCGTCGGCGTCGAAGTGCGGGAGCCGGTAGGGAGCGTGGTTCGGAACCGAAAGAAGCGCAGGAGGCTCGTTGTCGGCAAGCGCCACGAGGACATCGACTGCGGGCGTCCAAAGTTCGGCCAAGGCCCGGCCGCGATGAACCTCGCCCCCGAACATCGCCTCGCCGAGATCCTCGAGCACGATGAAGCCGCGGTCGAGATCGAAGGCGTGGATTGCGGGCGCGGAGAGGCCCGCCTCTTTGAGCGCGCCTGCGACCGCCACGAAAGGCGTGATGTCCTCGGCGAGATGAACATGCGCGCTGTAAGGCTTGCCGCCTCGAATGGGCGGTCCGTCGGGTTGGCGCGGCGAATTCATCAGTATGGCGAGGCCGCGCGGAAGATAGAGCCGGGTGTAGGACCGCGTCGAGGCGTCGCCTTGCAGGTGGCGCGCGTCCGCCCCGGCAAAAGGCGTGCCGTCGAGGAAGTTCGACAGCGCCTCGAGGCGCCCGAGCCGTTGTGCCCAGCACCCGCGTCCCGTCATCGCGATGCGGCGCGCGTCGGGCCGCGCCGTCTCCTCGATGGCGATGTCGATGCGATCCTCCGGCAACCAGGCCGCGGCGCGCTCGGGCCACTCGACGACGACCGCGCCTTCGCTCAAAGCATCATCGAGACCGAGCTCGTCGAGTTCGTGGGGCTCCAGGCGATAGAAATCGCAATGGCTGAGCGTGAGGTGAGGCAACTCGTAACGCTGCATCAGCGCGAAAGTCGGGCTCGGCACTTCGGCTGTGCCGCCGAGCCCGGCGATGAGCGCACGGGCGAAGGTCGTCTTGCCCGCGCCGAGCGGCCCCGAGAGCGTGACGACATCGCCGGTTTTGAGCATCAGCGCAAGCCGGCCTGCGACGACGCCCATCCGTGCGACATCGGCGTCGTCGAGACTCCAACGCGCGGTCATCCGGCGCGGCTGGTCGGGTGGCGCGTCCCTTCGCGCTCTGACCTTTCTTCCGGCTCGAGCCTATAGGGCAAGAGCAGCGTCACCCGCGTTCCGCGTCCCGGACCGGAATCGAGCGTGACCGTGCCGCCATGAAGCTCGGCCAGGCTCTTCACGACGGAAAGTCCCAGTCCCGCGCCGCGGTGGTGCGAGCCGTGCGAGCGGCTCTCGAAGCGATCGAACACCGCCTGCTGATAGTCCTCGGGAATGCCAGCGCCCTGATCGGCGACGGTGAAAGCGAGCAGGGAATCGCGCCGGCCGCAGCGGAGCGCGATATTTCCGCCAAGGTTGGAGAAGCCGATGGCATTTGACAGGAGATTGTACAGCATTTGGGTCACGCGCTTACCGTCGGCGACGAATTCATCGATGCCCGGCTCGATGTCGATGTCAAGGAGAAGATCGTTCTGCTTGATCCGCTCTTGCAGGCCCTGCACGGCCTGCTCGATCACTTGGCCCACTTTCACCGGAGCGAGCTTGAGTTCGAGCGTGCCGGCGTCGATGGTCGCGAGGTCGAGAATATCGTCGATGATGGAAAGAAGGGTGCGCCCGGAGAGGCGGATGTCGCCAAGATACTCGCGCTGCCGTTCGGTGAGGGGGCCGATGGCGGGGCTCTCCAAGAGGTCGCTGAAACCGATGATGTTGGTGAGCGGGGTGCGGAGCTCGTACGACACATGGCTGATGAATGCGGTCTTGAGACGGTCGGCTGCTTCGAGAGCGTCGGCGCGCTCCATCAAGGCGCGCTCCGCGTGCCGCGCGTCGGAGACGTCGATCGAGGTGAAAAGCGTGCCACCGTCGGGGAGCGGCAGCACGGCGCAAGCGAGCACGCTGCCGTCGGTCCGGTCGAACTCCTTTTCGTAAGGCACGCGCGCGGCGACGATCGCTGTCACCGCGCTCTTGATGCGCTCCCACTCTTCCGGCTCGTCATAGAGCGGCCGGCATGAGGCGATGATCTCGTCGATATGCGGCTGGCCATCGAGCCTCAGCGGGTTCAGCCGCCACAGCGCGGCGAAGGCGTCATTGTAGAGCCGCAACGCTCCGTTCGGGGCGAACACGGCGACGCCCTCGCGCAACGTATCGAGCGTTTCCCGCTGCACTTCGATCAGCGCGTTATAGCGGCTTTCGAGCGCGAGCCGTTCGGTCACGTTCTCGTAGAGATAGGTCACGCCGGCCTCGGCTTCGTTGTCGGCGACGACGTGGAGCGTGCGGCCATCGGGCAGGTGCCACAGGTCCTCGGCTTGAGCGCCTTTGCCGTAGGCGGCGAGCCAATCGTGCTTCCAGCCGCGGTAATCTGCCTTCTCGGGCAACCGCCGCGCCTGGCGCAGGCGATCGAGGATCTCGCCGTCGCGGGGACGGGTGGCAAGCCACTCGGGATCGAGCTGCCACAGCGCGACATAGGCCTGGTTGAAATGGGTGAGCCGTTGCGTCGCGTCGAACACGGCAAAAGCGGTGGCGAGCCGGTCGAAGCTGCGGAAGCGCGTCTCGATATTGGGTTTCGGCTCCGCGACGACGCGGGCGGGCTTCTTCGCCTCGTCAAGCAGTCCGCGCAGCGAAGCGACCTGCTCCTCGAGCTGACGGTGGCGGCTCGCAAGTTCGGCAAGGTTGAGCCGTTCGCCGGCGAGCTCGCGCATTTTCAGCACGATGGTGCGGCCGGCGGTGCGGCCATCGGCCTCGACAAAACGGTCGCGCGCGGTCCTCAGCATGAGATTGAACTTCTCGCCCCGCTCGACAAGCGCATCGATGGCGTCATCGAGCGCCTTGGCCGAGGCCGCATCGAGCCAGGCGGCGAAATTGAGAAGCTCGGCGGTGCCGTTCGGAACCCCGAGCGAGGCGGGCAGGGTGGCGATCAGAAGTTCCGCCTCGCCTGCTTCCGACACGGCAAGAAGCGCCTGGGGCTCGGCCGAAAGCACTGTTTCGAGCATGCCTTCGCTCGCGCGGTAGCGCTCGGCCTCGCGCTGGGCGCCTGCCTCGGCTTTCCGCGCGCGTTCCGTGGCGCGGAGACAGGCGATCGCCGTGCCGACGGCAAAGGCGATAATGCCGAGATTGATGCCGAGCGTGAGCAGGGTGCGTGCATCGAGCGAAGGCGCATCGCCCGCGGCAAGCGCGGTTTCGAGCGAAATCAGGCAGGCCGGAACCGAGAGGGCAGCGGCGCGGGCGAACGTCCTTGGCCACCCCGATAAAGGTGCAGCCCTGCCCTCGCTGGCCCGCATGGTCCCCTCGCTCCCACGCCCCCGCCCATGGCGTCGCCTCGCATCACGCTGCCACAGACTGAACGCGGGCCGGTCCGGCCCCGCGAGCCCCAAGGCGAATCACGCCCTTAGCTTAGCTTTATCGCCGACTCTTGCCCACAGGCAGAAATGAAGGGGCGTGTCACGCGGCCGTCGCAAGCGTGTCACGCTGGTGCGCTGCTCTCAGTAGCGATAGGCGTCGGGCTTGTAAGGTCCCTCGACCGGCACGCCGATATAGTCCGCCTGATCTTGCTTGAGCGTGGTGAGCTTGGCGCCGACCTTGCCGAGATGGAGCCGCGCCACCATCTCGTCGAGCTGCTTCGGCAGGGTGTAAACCTTCTTTTCGTATCCGCCCGGATTGGTCCAAAGCTCGATCTGCGCCAGCGTCTGGTTGGTGAAGGAGGCGCTCATCACGAAGCTCGGATGACCCATGGCGTTGCCGAGATTGACGAGCCGGCCTTCCGACAAAAGAATGATGCGCTTGCCGCCGGGAAACTCGATCTCGTCAACTTGAGGCTTGACGTTGTGCCATTTGAAGTTGCGCAACGCCGCGACCTGAATCTCCGAGTCGAAATGCCCGATATTGCAGACGATGGCGCGGTCTTTCATCTGCCGCATATGGTCGATGGTGATGACGTCTTTGTTGCCGGTCGCGGTGACGAAGATATCGGCGCGCGGCGCCGCGTCCTCCATCGTGGTGACCTCGTAGCCTTCCATCGATGCTTGTAGCGCGCAGATCGGGTCGATCTCCGCCACGAGAACGCGGCAGCCGGCGTTGCGCAAGGACGCGGCCGAGCCCTTGCCGACATCGCCGAAGCCCGCGACCATCGCCACCTTGCCCGCCATCATCACGTCGGTGCCGCGCCTGATGCCGTCGACCAGGCTCTCGCGGCAGCCATAGAGATTGTCGAATTTCGACTTGGTGACGCTGTCATTGACGTTGATGGCGGGGAACAGGAGCGTGCCCTTCTTGTGCATCTCGTAGAGACGGTGCACGCCGGTCGTGGTCTCCTCGGTCACGCCACGGATGTTCTTGGCGATCTTGGAGTACCAGCCGGGGCGCTCCTTCAGCCGCTTCTTGATCGCGGCGTAAACGACTTCCTCTTCTTCATTGGTCGGCTTGTCGAGAAAGGCGGTGTCGCCGCTCTCAGCCCGCACGCCGAGATGGATCAGGAGCGTGGCGTCGCCGCCGTCGTCGAGGATCATGTTGGGCGTGCCGCCGTCGTCCCATTCGAAGATGCGGTGGGTGAAGTCCCAATACTCTTCAAGCGTCTCGCCCTTGAAGGCGAAGACGGGAACGCCCTTGGCGGCGACGGCGGCCGCGGCATGGTCTTGCGTCGAGTAGATGTTGCACGAGGCCCAGCGGACACCGGCGCCGAGCGTGGCAAGCGTCTCGATGAGAACCGCGGTCTGGATGGTCATGTGCAGGGAGCCGGCGATGCGCGCGCCTTTCAGCGGCTGCTTCGCCGCGTACTCGGCTCTGACCGCCATCAGACCCGGCATTTCGGTCTCGGCGATGGCGATTTCCTTGCGGCCCCAATCGGCGAGCCCGATATCCTTGACGTGGTAGTTCATGACACAGCGTGCCTTCCGTTCCGATAAAGATATAAAGAAGTCCTTATATCCTATCCAAGCGTCGCGGAGTCAAGGGATCAGGCGCGTCAATGGGCCTCTCGGCATGACCTAACTTTAGTCCTCTTCGCCGAAGCCGCCCTCGACGAGTGCGATCAGCGCTTCGAGCGCGGCCTCCGCTTCCGGCCCTTCGGCTTCGATCAGAATGGTGTGGCCTTGGCCCGCGGCGAGCATCATCAGCCCCATGATCGAGGTCCCGCCCACGGTGTGGCCTTCGCGCGTCACGCGCACCTTGGCGGTAAAGCCCGCGGCGCAGCGCACGAACTGAGCCGATGCCCGCGCGTGCAGCCCCTTCTTGTTGGGGATGGTGACTTCGGCGAAGTAGGGGCCAGCTTCCGGCGCTTTTGTCGTATCGCGCACCAGGTCCACGCTCTATTTGGCCGCGAGGATCTGGCTCGCGACGCTGATATATTTGCGTCCTGCTTCCTGCGCCAGGCTAATGGCCTCTTGCAGCTTGCACCCGTTCCTGATGGTTGCGAGTTTCACCAGCATCGGCAGATTGACGCCGGCGATCACCTCGACATTCGACCGCTCCATGGCCGAGATGGCGAGATTGGACGGCGTGCCGCCGAACATGTCGGTGAGCACGATAACGCCCTCGCCGGTATCGGCGCGCGCCAGCGCCGTCAGCATGTCGCTGCGGCGAAGGTCGAGATCGTCGTCGGGTGCGATCGAGATCGTCTCGATCTGCTCTTGCGGTCCGACGACGTGTTCGAGCGCGGCACGGAATTCGTGCGCAAGCCTGCCATGGGTGACGATGACGACGCCGATCATGACGTTCCTTGCTTCAGGCCCTCCGGCCAAAGGCGGCTATATTTCTCAGGGTTGGGGTCATGCGCAAGGCCGATCCTTGCCTTATTTGGGGTTGACGGGATTTGCCAGGAAGAGCGCCGTTTTGAGTTTCAGCGGTGCCGAGGCTTCGAATGGCGCAAGTTTTAGCGCTGGCAGCGCGATTCCCGCGATCTCGGTCCGTTCCCAAGGCTCAGGCGCCATGCGAGGTACGTCTTCAGCCTCCACGAGATCGCATACGAGGTGAAGTGCCACTTGCCTGAGGAAGGGCAGCTCCACGATGCCGATCCCGCGCACCTCGATCTTGCCGGCAAGCGCCGGGGGCGGCGAGGCGATCAAGGCGCCGTTCTCGTCGGCCGCGACAAAGACCTGATCGTCGGCGACCAGCATCGGCCGCGCGTCGTCGTGCGGAGGAAGCGCGAGGAATCGAAACGCCAAATCCGATTTGCCCGCGCCCGGCTCCCCGCGCAGCAAGACCGCCCTTCGCCCGAAAGCGACGCAAGTGCCGTGGACGAGCTCGCGCGCCACTCTCGATCACCCCCCTGTCGTATGGGTCAAGTTGCGGGCAGCCTGATGACGAAGCGGCCGCCACCGCTCTTTCTCCCGCCGGAATCCGCCAAGCCGTGCGAAGCGGCGGAGAGGGGACGGTTTTCGGCGTAGAGGCGGCCGCCATGGGCGCCGACGATCTGGCGCGAGATATTGAGGCCAAGTCCGGAATTCTGGCCGAAGCTCTCCTGCGGCCGGTCGGTGTAGAAGCGCTCGAAGATGCGCTCGAGATTCTCCGCAGGAATGCCCGGGCCTTCGTCCTCGACCACGATGTGGATTTCGGGACCGACCCGCCGCGCCGCGACCGTGACCTTTCCGCCCGGCGGCGAGAACGAGATGGCGTTGTCGAGCAGGTTGACGATGACCTGGCTGAGGCGGCTGTCGTGACCGGTGACGCGATAGGGATGGGCGCCCGCGGCGTAAGCGATCTCGAAGGTGACGCCGTGCGTGTCGCCACGGTGGACGTCGTTGAACAGCGAAACGGTGGTGCGGATCAGGTCCCCCATATCGACGGGCTTCGCATCCTCGCGCGCGAGCTCGGCGTCGAGTCGTGAGGCATCGGAGATGTCGCTGATCAAACGGTCGAGCCGCTTCACGTCGTGCTGGATGATCTCCAACAGCCGCTGCTTCGACTCTTCGTTCTTGACCAGAGGCAGGGTTTCGGTCGCGCTGCGCAACGAGGTGAGCGGGTTCTTCAACTCGTGCGCCACGTCGGCGGCGAAGCTCTCGATGGCGTCGATCCGCCTATAGAGGGCGTTGGTCATGTCGCGCAGCGCGCCGGAAAGATGGCCGATCTCGTCGGTGCGGTCGGTGAAGTCCGGGATCTCGGCGCGGGCCCTGACGCTGTGGCGCACGCGTTCGGCCGCCGAGGAAAGCCGCTGCATGGGACCGGCAATCGTGTTGGCGAGGATCACCGAAAGCACGATGGTGATGGCTGCGGCAAACAGCGAGACCCGCACGATGCCCCAGCGCTCCGCCGCGACGATATTGTCGATGTCGCCGCCGCGCGTGGAAAGGAGCAGCACGCCGAGCACGGCGCGCATGCGCTGGATCGGCACCGCGACCGAAACCACCATCTCGCCCTTGTCGTTGATCCTGACGATCGGCACCGATGCTCCCGTCAACGCCGTCGCGACCTCGGGATAGGCAAGCCCATTGGCGCCGCCGATCTCGGTATAGAGCGGCAAATCGTATTGCCGCATGCGCGTCTTGACCGCCTGCCAGAATCGCGTGAGCGCGTCGGGCTCCTCGGCGGTCGGCGGCGGCAGGTCGTAGCGCAACACCTCGCCCCGCGAATAGAACGTATCGGAGTCGAGGATCAGCGCCCCGTCGCCGTTGTAGATGCGGGCGCGGCTCCCGGTCGGCTTCACCAGCGGCCGCAAGATCGGCGCGGCGCGCTCGGGGTCGATGGTGAATTCGAGCGAGTTCGGCAGGGCGTCGTTGGCTGCGCCCGGCGCGCCCTGTTCCGCCTCGAGCAGCTTCTCCGGGTCGAGCGGCACTTCGTCGGTATCGACGCCGGCGGAGGCGGCGATGGCGCGGGCGATGATCTCGCCCTGGGTGAGCAGGCTCTGCACCTTGGCGTCGATCAGCCCGGCGCGGAACTGGTTGAGATAGAGAATGCCCGAGACGAGGATGGCGAGCCCGATCAGGTTGAGCACGACGATCCGCCGCGTCAGGCTGGAAAAGCCGTGGCGGAAGGGCAGGTACTCCGCGAGCCAGGAGAGGGCCTTGCCGGCGCGATCGCGCCCGGCCTTGAGCAACCGGAGCACGCGCTTCCATAGCCTTGCCGCGTCAGGCCGTTGCCAGGACCTGTCGGCCTCGACCGTCATCGGCCGTATCCGTCACTCTTTGAAGCGGTAGCCAACGCCATAAAGCGTCTCGATCACGTCGAAGCTTGAATCGACGGCCTTGAACTTCTTGCGCAAGCGCTTGATGTGGCTGTCGATGGTGCGGTCATCGACATAAACCTGGTCATCGTAAGCCGCATCCATGAGCG
This sequence comes from Methyloceanibacter sp., assembly GCA_035715445.1. Classification (GTDB taxonomy): domain Bacteria; phylum Pseudomonadota; class Alphaproteobacteria; order Rhizobiales; family Methyloligellaceae; genus Methyloceanibacter. The sequence continues at coordinate 16,254 of DASTKZ010000058.1, read as the reverse complement.
CGTCGCGGCTCTTCACCACGCCGGGCCGGGCGGCGAGCGATTGCAGGATCAAGAATTCGGTGACGGTCAAGGTCACGGGGCGATTGTCCCAGACGCATGTGTGGCGCTCCGGGTCCATCTTGAGCTTGCCGCGCTCGAGTACCTTCGACTTGTCCTCGACTACGGTGGCGGTGTCGCGGGGCTGGGCGCGCCGGAGCACCGCCTTGACGCGTTCCACCAGCAGCCGCTGCGGAAAGGGTTTGCGGATGAAATCGTCGGCACCCATCTTGAGGCCGAACAGCTCGTCGATCTCCTCGTCCTTCGAGGTAAGAAAGATGACCGGTAGCTCGCTCCGCTGGCGGAGCCGCCGCAACAGCTCCATGCCGTCCATGCGCGGCATCTTGATATCGAGGATGGCGAGGTCGGGCGGGCTCTCGGCGAAGCCATCCAAAGCGCTTGCGCCGTCGTTATAGGTCTGTGTCTTGTAACCCTCCGCCTCGAGTACCATGCGCAAGGAGGTCAGAATGTTACGGTCGTCGTCGACGAGTGCGATCGTTGGCATTGTGGGGGCCCCTTGCGGGATTCGCGTCGGTTAAGAATCGGTGGGGTTAATGGCTGCGGTCAAATATGGCAGCTTTGGGGCGCAGGTCGCCACCCGTGACCTCCAGGTGCAACATATATCATTATGGCGCAAGTAAATAAGTCGGTGGAAATCCCCGAGAGATCCGAGATCGCGCGGTCCGCGCGCGGCCTCGGCCGGCGCGCCTTCAAGGGGTCTCTGGCGACGATCGACCGCGCCGGCGGTTATCCCTACGCCTCCCTTATCACGCTCGCCACGGATGCATCGGGCGCCCCGACTTTCCTCATTTCCACGCTTGCCCGCCACACCGCCAATCTCGCGGCGGACGCCCGCGCTTCGGTCATGATCGATGAGACGAGCGCGCTCGCCGATCCCCTGCAAGGGGCGCGGGTCACGCTCCACGGCCGGGCCGCGCCCGTGACCGATGAAGCGGTGAAGCGGCGCTTTCTCGCCCGGCACCCCGAGGCCGCTTTCTACGCGGGCTTTCCCGATTTCGCCTTCTGGCGGCTCGATGTCGAAGGCGCCCACTATATCGGCGGCTTCGGCCGCATCTTCGATCTTGCGCCGGGCGAGCTTGTGCTCACCCTCGAGGGCGCGAACGCGCTGGTGGCAGCAGAGCCCGAGATTGTCGAGCACATGAACGCGGACCACGCCGATGCGCTCGAGCTTTACGCGAAATCCCTTGCCGGCGCTTCCGGAAGCGGTTGGCGCATGACCGGCATCGATCCGGAAGGGTTCGATCTCGTTCGCGAGGGCGAGGCGCGGCGGATCCTGTTCGCCGAGCGCACGATAACCCCTGAAGCCGCCCGGAAAGAGTTGGTGCGGCTTGCGGCCGAGGCCCGCGCCGCCCGCGCCTGAGGGGTCTTTCCTTTGGGCGCCTTGCCTTGAAAGCCCCGCGCGAACAGTGCTAGGGGAGAGCGAACCGCCCCATTCACCGCTTCGCCAAGGGATTCCGCCGCATGAGCGTTCAGTCGAAGATTGCCTCGCAGGAAGCAAAGACCACCAATCCGAAGGTGCTCGCTTTCGTCGAGGAAGCAAGGAAGCTGTTCAAGCCGGACCAAGTCGTGTGGTGCGACGGCTCCAAGGACGAATATCAGCACATGCTGAAGGCGCTGGTCGATGGCGGCACGGCGCTGTGGCTCAATCCGGAGAAGCGGCCGAACTCGATCCTCGTGCGCTCCGACCCCCTCGACGTCGCCCGCGTCGAGGACCAGACCTACATCTGCTCGAAGAGCAAGGACGACGCGGGTCCGACCAACAACTGGTTCGACCCCGCCGAGATGAAGGCGACGCTCACCAAGCTCTATGACGGCGCCATGGCCGGCCGCACCATGTACGTGCTGCCGTATTCGATGGGACCGGTCGGCTCGCCGATCGCCGGCATCGGCGTCATGGTGACGGACAGCGCCTACGCCGTCGCCAACATGCACATCATGACCCGCGTCGGCGACAAGGTGTGGAAGGCGCTCGGGCAGAGCGAGGATTTCGTGCGCGGCATGCACACCGTGGGCTATCCGCTGGCGACGCCCACGACCGCCGACGTGCCCTGGCCCTGCAACAAGACCAAGTACATCTCGCACTTCCCCGAGACCCGCGAGATCTGGTCCTACGGCTCGGGCTACGGCGGCAATGCGCTGCTCGGCAAGAAATGCCACGCGCTCCGCATCGCAAGCGTCAAGGCCCGCGACGAGGGCTGGATGGCCGAGCACATGCTCATCCTCAAGCTCACCAACCCTGAAGGCAAGGTGAAGTACATCGCCGCGGCCTTTCCTTCCGCTTGCGGCAAGACCAACCTCGCCATGGTCAATCCGACCATTCCCGGCTGGAAGGCCGAGACCATCGGCGACGACATTTGCTGGATGAAGTTCGGCGAGGATGGACGGCTCCACGCCATCAATCCCGAGACCGGCTTCTTCGGCGTGGCGCCCGGCACCTCGAACGAGTCGAACGCCAACGCCATGAAGACGCTTCACGCCAATTGCATCTACTCCAACGTTGCGCTGACCGACGACGGCGATGTGTGGTGGGAGCAAATGGGCACGAACCCGCAGCACACCGTCGATTGGATGCGCCGCTCGTGGACGCCGCAATCGGGCCGCCCCGCCGCCCATCCCAACGCCCGCTTCACCGCGCCCGCCGCGCAATGCCCGGTGATCGCCGAGGAGTGGGAGGATCCCAAGGGCGTGCCGATCGACGCCATTCTGTTCGGCGGCCGCCGCGCCAGCGTCGTGCCGCTCGTCACCGAGGCGGAGAACTGGCAACAGGGCACTTTCCTCGGCTCGATCATGGCCTCGGAGAAGACGGCCGCCGCCTCGGGCGTGAAGGGCGATATCCGCCGCGACCCGATGGCCATGCTGCCCTTCTGCGGCTACCACATGGGCGACTATTTCGCCCATTGGCTCAAGATGGGCGAGAAGGGCGGCGCCAAGATGCCGAAGATTTTCTACGTCAACTGGTTCCGCAAGAACGGCGACGGCAAGTTCATGTGGCCGGGCTATTCCGAGAACGCCAGAGTGCTGAAATGGATCTTCGAGCGCTGCGACGGAACGGCGAAAGCGGTCGATACCCCGATCGGCAAGCTGCCGGCGGAAGGCTCGCTCGATGTGAGCGGGCTGAAAGTCGCGCCCGAGGACGTCAAGGAGCTGACCAAGGTGGACAAGGAAGGCTGGAAGGCCGAGCTCCCGCTCATCAAGGAGCACTTCGCCACCTTCGGCGCCAAGCTGCCCAAGGCGCTCAAGGATGAGCTCGCCGCGCTGGAGAAGCGCCTCGGCTAGTCCTTCCCGCGCGGGGAGGGAGAATGAGTAAGGCGAGAGGCGTGGTCGCGGCGGGGCATGAGCTCACCGTCGCGGCCGGAGCGGAAATCCTCGAAGACGGCGGCAATGCCTTCGACGCCGCGCTCGCCGGCGCCTTCATGACCTTTGTCGCCGAAGCCGTGTTCGCGGCGCCCGGCGGCGGCGGCTTCCTCATGGCGCGGCGCGCGGGAAGGACCGAGGCCGCCCTGTTCGACTTCTTTGTCGAGACGCCGCTCAAGCGGCGCGAGAACGCCGCCTTCTTTCCCATCGACGCCGATTTCGGCCCCGCCAAGCAGGAATTCCATATCGGGCAGGGCTCGAGCGCAACGCCGGGCGCAATCCCCGGCCTGTTCGCGATCCACGAAGCGCTCTGCCGCTTGCCGATGAAGCGCCTGGCCGAGCCCGCGGCACGGGCCGCGCGCGCCGGGTTTCCTTTGAGCGCGTTCCAGGCCTATCTCTTTACCGTCATCGCCCCGATCTTGACCGCGAGCCCGGGCGTGACGCGCATCTTTGCGCCGGGTGGCAAGCCGATGGCAGCGGGCAAAATCTTTCGCAACGAGAAGCTCGGCGAATGTCTCGAATGGGTCGCCGAGGACGGACCGCGTCTCTTTGTCGACGGCGATGTCGGCAAGGCCATCGTCGCCGAGCAAGTGTCGGGCGGCGGTCATCTCGGCCACGATGATCTTGCGCGCTACCGCGTCGCCTTGCGCGATCCGCTCTGTTGGACGCATCGGGGCGCTGCCGTGGCGCTCAACCCGCCGCCCGCGGCAAGCGGAGCGCTGATCGCCTTCGGCCTCGCCTATCTCAATGCGGTCGTGCGCGCCGGCGGCGCGGTCGATGCGCTCACGCTCCGCCTTGCCATGGCGGCCGTGAACCAGGCACGAGCGGCGCACGGCGAGGACCTCTCGGCGCGGCTTGCCGGCGGTCTCCTCGCGGAAGAATTACGCGAGGCGGGGCGCCACGCGGGATCCTATCGCGGCACGACTCATGTGAGCGTCATCGACGCGGAAGGAAACGCGGCCGCGATCAGCCTGTCGAACGGCGAGGGCAACGGCTTCATCGTCGGCGATTTCGGCTTCATGCTCAACAACATGCTGGGCGAGAAGGATTTGATGCATGGCGGCCTCGATGCTTGGCGCCCCGGCACGCGGCTCTCCTCGATGATGGCCCCGACCATCATTCTCGAGCCCGACGGCGCGATCACGGCGCTCGGCACCGGCGGGTCGAACCGCATCAGGTCGGCGATCCTTCAGGTCGCCGCCAATCTGCTCGATCATGGCATGGGTCTCGATGAAGCGGTCGAAGCCCCGCGGCTCCATGTCGAGCGCGACGGCAGAGTGAGCTTCGAGCCCGGCTTGGCGCAAGAAGCGGAGAATGCGTTTCGCGCGCTTGGCCCGCAAGCGGACGCTTGGCCCGCGCGCAATCTCTTCTTCGGCGGCGTCCACGCCGCGCGCCGCGATCAGGCGGGCGGACTGGACGGGGCGGGCGATCCCCGCCGCGGCGGTCGGTCGCGCATCGTGTGACGCGTTCGCCCTGACGCGCCGCAGGAGATTCCACGCTCTCCCCTTGGGGAGAGCACGCGCACCACTTGGTGCGCGTCATGGCGCCGCGTCAAGCAATTACCCCTCACCCTTCCCGCCATGCGACTTGCGCAGAGCTGCGCTCGCGCACGATCGCGGCGTGAAGCCCTCTCCCCCAAGGGAGAGGGGAGCGTGTGGCACGGCGGAGGATGTCCTTGTCGCGGACGGTCAAGCGCGCGTCGCTAATTGTCAACAAAACCGGGCATTCGCGCGCACAATGACGGCGAAACGAAGTTCGAGGGACCTATGAAGAACGCCATTGCCATCCGCCACGTCGCCTTCGAGGACGCCGGCACCTTGACCGGGCTGCTTCAGGACCGCGGCATCGCGCTCCGTTATCTCGAAGCGGGCGTCGACGATCTCAACGCCGCGAAGGAGGCCGACCTCCTGCTTGTGCTCGGCGGCCCGATCGGCATCTACGAGGTCGACCGCTATCCGTTCCTGAAGGAGGAACTTTCCATCATCGAGGCGGCGGTGAAGAAGGACATTCCCACCATCGGCATCTGTCTCGGCTGCCAGGCGCTCGCTGCCGTGTTTGCCGCGCGCGTCTATCCCGGCCGCGAGAAGGAGCTTGGCTGGGACGAGATGACGTTGACCGAGGAAGGCAAAGCCTCTCCGCTCGGCGCGATCGACGGCGTCCGCGTGCTCAACTGGCATGGCGATACGTTCGATTTGCCCGTGGGCGCCACGCGCCTCGCCTCGACCAAGATCACGCCGAACCAGGCCTTCGCCCATGGCCCGCGCGTGCTCGCGCTGCAATTCCATGTCGAGCTGCCCGGGCGCGATATGGAGAGATGGCTGATCGGCCACACCATGGAGCTCACCTCGTCGAAGGCCGATCTCGGCAAGATTCGCACCGAGACCGCGCGCTACGCCGCGGCCGCCAATGTCGCGGGCAAGCGGCTGTTCGAGGATTGGCTCGATAATCTCGCCTGAGCCGCCCCTCACCTCGGCTGCATAAGTCTCATCCCTCCCCCAACGTGGGGAGGGCGGCACGTCCCGATCTTGGCGAAGCCAAGTCGGTTGGCGTGACGGCTGGGGGGATTTGGTAAGCCCTGAAAGCGTCACCCCACCCGGCGCGCAAGCGCGCCGACCTCCCCATCAAGGGGAGGTTAGTTCCGTCGTGCTAGAGCGGGGTCTGTTGCTGCCTCTCGGGCGTGGCGACCACCGATTCACCCGGCGTCACCGGCAAGTCGCGCGTGTCGGGCGCCTTCACGTCGTCGCCCTTGGCGTTCCACCACGTCGAGGCGTAGCTCGCCCCCCCGCTCCGCTTGGCGAGATGCGTAACGACCTCTTCGCCGGGATAGTAATAGACCGTCCACGGCCCCACGATCGACTTTGGCACGGCGCGCCACGTCACGATCACTTCGTCGCCACGCTTGGCATCGCCCTTCTTGACATCGAGCACTTGGAGCGTCGCGAGATAGGACGGCAGCTCCTCGCCGGTCGCGTCGTCCTTGGTGAGGCTCGTGCAGGTCACGTTAAGGACGCGGACGAGCGCGACGAGATCGCTCTTCTCCATCAGCTCCTGGTCGGACATCGGCGCCGGCAGGGCGCGCGCCGGCGAGGCCATCAGCGCGAGGGACAGGAACAAGGCGGAAAGGGCGATGTAGAGGCGCATGGAACTTCTCTGTAGGGACTTGCAGTTTATTGATCGATCTGCGTCACGTTAAGGCGAAACCGCCGCAAAGACCAAGAGGACCAATGTCATGGTGAATATCTATCTCTTCATCGAACTCGTGCATACCGCCAGCGCCATCGCCACCGTGGACACGCTGAAGGCGCTTCAGATGCAGAACTGCAAATTCGCTAATGTCGTCGTCCTGTCGGAAGAGAAGATCGTGGCGCAGCTCGACTGCACCGACTCGAGCGATGGCGACCGGGCGCTCCTCAACAAGATCGCCAAGGTTGACGGGGTGGTGCAGACGAACATCATCGCCGTCGTCCGCCCGGTGAAGCGCTGACCTAATGCGCGGTTTCCCAGTTGTCGCCTGAGCGGGCGTCGACCTTCAGCGGCACTTTCAGCGTGAGCGCGGGCTCGGGCGCCTTCTCCATCACCGCCTTCGCCACCTCCATGGTCTTGTCGACCTCGTTCTCGTCCGCCTCGAACACAAGCTCGTCATGCACCTGCATCAGCATGCGCGCGGAAAGCCCGGCCTCGGCGAGCGCCGGGGCCATGCGGATCATGGCGCGGCGGATGATGTCGGCGGCGGTGCCCTGGATCGGCGCGTTGATGGCGGCGCGTTCGAAATTGCCGCGCAAGGACGGGTTCTTGGTGTTGATCTCGGGGTAGTGGACTTTGCGCCCGAACAGGGTCTTCACGTAGCCCTGCCGGCGGGCTTCCGCCTTCATCGCCTCCATGTAGTCGCGGATGCCGGGGAAGCGCTCGAAATAGGTCTTGATGTAGGCGCCGGCTTCGCTTCGCGAAATGCCGAGCTGCGCCGCGAGCCCGACCGAGGAGATGCCGTAGATGATGCCGAAATTGATCGCCTTGGCCTTGCGGCGGATGCCTGGGTCCATGCCGGCGATCGGCACGCCGAACATTTCCGATGCGGTCATGGCGTGGATGTCGAGCCCGTCGGCGAAAGCCTGGCGGAGCGTCGGCGTGTCGGCCATGTGGGCGAGCACGCGAAGCTCGATCTGGCTGTAATCGGCGCTGATGAGCTTCCTGCCCTTCTCGGCGACGAAGGCCTTGCGAATGGCGCGCCCCTCGGCCGTGCGCACGGGGATGTTCTGCAAGTTCGGCTCCTGCGACGACAGCCGCCCCGTGGTCGTGGTCGCAAGCGCGTAGGAGGTGTGCACGCGCCCTGTCTCGGGGTGGATATAGGCGGGGAGGGCGTCGGTGTAGGTGCTCTTGAGCTTGGCGAGCACGCGCCAGTCGAGAACTTTGCGCGGCAGTTCGTGGCCTTCGGCCGCAAGCTCTTCGAGCGCCGCGGCGTCGGTGCTCCAGGCGCCGGTCTTGGTGCGCCGCCCGCCGGACAAGCTCATCTTGTCGAACAGGATCTCGCCGAGCTGCTTCGGCGAGCCGATGTTGAAGTCTTCGCCGGCAAGCTCCCTGATTTCGTCTTCGAGCCGCGCGATGGTCTGGGCGAAGGAGAGCGACAAGCTTGAGAGCGTCGCCCGCTCGACCTTGACGCCGTGCCGCTCCATCGCCGCAAGCACCGGTGCGAGCGGCCGCTCCAGCGTCTCGTAGACGGTCGTGACGGATTCGGCCGCGAGCCGCGGCTTCAGCATCATCCACAGCCGAAGTCCGATATCGGTCTCTTCGCCGGCATATTCGGTCGCGCGAGCAAGTTCTACGCGGTCGAAGGCGACGGCGCTGCGGCCCGAGCCCAGCACCTCCTTCTCGGTGAGGCAAGTATAGCCGAGCAGCCGCCCCGCAAGTTCGGCCGGAAGATGCTCGGCGCGGCCCGCATCGAGCGCGTAGGACATCAGGCAGGGATCGTCGGTGCCTGCAAGCGCGATGCCGTAGCGCGCGAGCGCCACCATGTCGAACTTGGCGTTCTGCACGATCTTGAGCACGCTCTCGTCCTCGAGAATGGGCTTCAGCAGATCGAGCGCGTCGCGCAAGGGAATTTGCGGGATCGCATCGCCGCCGAGATCGAGACCGTCGCCCGCGCGATGCGAAAGCGGCACGTAAGCCGCGTGACCCGGCACGATCGCAAGCGCGACGCCGACGAGCCCGCCCTGCATCGGGTCGGCAGAATCGAGCTTCGCCCTGAAGGCGAAATGACCCTGATAGCGGGCCGCCTCGATGAGGTCGGCGAGCCGCTTCACCACGGTCACCGTCTCGTAATTGGCGCGATCGAAGGCGATGGCTTCGAGCTTTGAGGCGCGCTCGACCGCAAGCTGCGCAGGCGAGCCGCCTTCGACCTTTCGCTCGCGGGGCGGCCCGGTCTCGCCACGGGGCGTGCGCCGCAACGGATGGTCGTAATCGTCCTTCTTGCGGCGCTGCGGCGGGGGCGAAGGCGTCATCCCCGCCGGAAGCTCGGCGCCGAGCCCTTCGGCCACGCGGCGCAAGAGCGTGGTGAATTCCAGCTTCCGCATGAAGCTCGTCAGCGCCTCGGTGTCGGGCTGGCGCACGGCGGTTTCGGCGAGCGTCACCTCGAGCGGCACGTGCGCGTCGAGGATGACAAGCGTCTTCGACAGCCGCGCCTGGTCGGCGAAGGCGATGAGATTCTCGCGCCGCTTGTCTTGCTTGATCTCGGAAGCGCGCGCGAGCAGCGTTTCGAGATCGCCGAACTCGCCGATGAGGAGGGCGGCGGTCTTGACCCCGATGCCGGGGACGCCGGGCACGTTGTCGGAGGAATCGCCGATCAGCGCCTGCACCTCGACGACCTTCGACGGCGGCACGCCGAAGCGCTCGACGACCTCGGCCTCGCCGATCACCTTGTTCTTCATCGTGTCGTACATGCGGATGCCGGGCTGCACGAGCTGCATCAGGTCTTTGTCGGACGAGACGATGGTGACCTCCGCTCCGGCCTCGTTTGCCTGGAGCGCGTAGGTGGCGATGATGTCGTCGGCCTCGTAGCCTTCCTGCTCGATGCAGGCGACGTTGAAGGCGCGTACGGCGTCGCGCACGAGCGGAAATTGGGGCAGGAGATCGTCCGGCGGCTCGGGCCGGTTGGCCTTGTAGCCGTCGAACAGGTCGCTCCGGAACGTCTTGGCCGAATAGTCGAAGATCACCGCGAGATGGGTTGGGGGCGCAAGCTCGCTTGTCTCCCTGAGCAGCTTCCACAGCATGGCCGAGAAGCCGTGCACCGCGCCGACGGGAAGCCCGTCCGAGGGGCGCGTCAGCGGCGGCAGCGCGTGGTAGGCGCGGAAAATGTAGCCCGAGCCGTCGACCAGATAGACGTGGTCGCCGCGCGCGACCTCTCTGCCGGCGGGTGCGGTCTTACTCTTCGTGATGGCCATGATGAGGGAATATAGGGAGGCTTGCTGCTCCCGTCAGCCTCGGGCCCGCGCCTGTCCCCAACCGATCAGGGGAGCGTTTCGAGCTCGGTTTTCCGGTCGGCGCTGCCCGGCGCAAAGGCCTTGTCGGTGCCGCCGAAGGTCCGCTCGATATAGTCGGTGAAGTAGTTCTCGAGGAAGGGAAAGGCGCGAGCGAAGCGGGTGAAGTCTTTCTGCGCGATGAAGAGCAGGATGCCGTCTTCGAGCGCGACAACGAGGCCGGTGCGGAGCGCGGTGCGGATCAGCACCCGTTCGCCGAAATGGTCGCCGGGGCCGAATACCTTCTCGAAATGCTCGCCCGTCTCGGGATTGTCGATGGTGAGCCAGAACGTGCCCTTGGTGACGGTATAGAAGCCGTCGATCAGCATGCCGGGCTCGAACACCTTGTCACCCTTGCGGTAGTAGAGGTAGCGCGTTGCCGGTGGCGTGGACTGGATCTGGACGATATTGGGCGGCATGACGCTGTTCAGGAGCCAGCTCAAGCCAACGCGGAACTTGGCGGCGAAGCCGGGCAGGAACGACAGGTAGAAGCCGCGCCACAGGAGCCAGGCGAAAAAGCCCGACAGCTTGATGCCGTAGACGTCGGCGATCGCCTTGCTCATGCCGAGCGAGGCGAGCGCGCCTTTGGAGGTGTAGGCGAAATGCTTGAGTGCCTCGCCGTCGATCTTGGCGAGAATATTGGCGGCAAGCTGCCGCCCCTCGCGCACGGCGAACTGCGCCGTCTGCGGCGCGTAATGGGCGGGATCCTCTCCCGGCGCATCGACGAGAGGGATGAGGGCCGAGTCTCCGAGCGCCCAGACGCTGTCGAGACCCGGCACGCGCATATAGCGGTCGGTCTTGATCCGCCCCCACTTCATGTCGAGGCCGAGCGCCTCCACCAGCCGGTGCGGCCCGTTGCCGATGGTGGCGACAATGGTCGAGGTCGAGATCAGCCGGCCGTCGGCAAGCTCGACCGCCGCGCCCGTCGCCGACTTGGTGCCGACGCCCGTCATGACCTCGATCCCGCTCTTTTCGAGCTGCCGCGTGGCGTAGGCGGCGAGATCGGCGGGGAAGGTCGGCAGGATCCGGTTCGCATACTCGATCAGGTAGAAGCGGATCTCCTCGGGACGGATGTTCGTGTAGTATTTCAGCGCACGGCGCACGAGCTCCCTGAGCTCGGCCACGGTCTCGACGCCGGAGAAGCCCGCGCCCACGACCACGAAGGTGAGGAGTTGGCGCTTGGCGTCAGGGTCTTCGGTCACGTCGGCCGTCTCCAGGCAACCGATGACGTGGGTCCGGAGGCGATGGGCGTCGGCCAGGTCCTTCATCGTGAGCGCGTGCTCGGGAAGGCCGGGGAAGCGCTTGAGATCGACGCCGGTGCCGAGACCGATCACCAGCTCATCGTAAGCGAGATCGACCGGCGCTCGCCGCGTGCCCTGCACCACGGTCACGGTCTTGGCCGCGAAGTCGATGCCCATGACCTCGGCAAGTCGGACCTGGACCCCCCGCAGGAGCTGGCGAAGGGGAACGACCGCGTCGGCCGAATGAATGGTCGAGGCGGCAACCTCGGGAAGCAAGGGCTGGAACACGAAGTAGTTGTTGCGGTTGATAAGCTCGACGTCGAGCCGGCCCCGGCCGAGCTTCTCCAAGGTTTTGGCGCCGAACACGCCGCCAAAACCGCCGCCGATAACGATAACCTTCTTCTTTTTTGCCGCTTCCGCCATCGCATCTTTCGCTTTTGAGCCTTCAATCATAACTAGGCCGATGCCCGGGAGGCATCAAGGCGGCTTTGACCCGGCAAAGCCCAAGGAACGGAAAGGGATGCTTAACCGTTGTTTTAAGTGCGGGACTCTGCTTTGTGGATGGCGCCGGTCGCCGTTGCTTCATATAGACCCTTTGGCTAGGTTCGGGCGGCGAGGCACCCGTAGCTCAGTTGGATAGAGCGTTGCCCTCCGAAGGCAGAGGTCACAGGTTCGAATCCTGTCGGGTGCGCCAAAAGCGGCAGCAAGGAGCCTGAAACTGGCGTAAGCTGGGATTGCTGAGGGCTTTAAGGGTCGTAGTTTGAACGTCAAGAATGGAGAGGATGACATGAGGAAAGTTCTTATGGTGGCAGCAGCCGCAGCAATCGCGCTTGTCGGTTTGTCCGCCAACACCTGCGGCGGCGGCGAAGAGAAGCAGGCAGCGCCTGAGGCGCCGGCTGCGGCTCCCGAAGCGCCCGCGGCAGCGCCCGAGGCGCCGGCTATGGCTCCCGAGACGCCGCCTGCGGCAGCGCCCGAGGCGCCCGCGCAGTAACTGAGGCTTCTTAAGGCCGCCGATTGCGGCCTCCGTTTCCAGGCGGCGTCGGCCAGCGTTTTGGCCGGCGCCGCCTATTCGTTCAGTGGAGACCTATCCGAGCGCGGCGGCGGCTTCGAGCACGTCTTCGGCGTGGCCGTCCACCTTCACTTTGCGCCACGCATTGCGGATGACGCCCTTGCCGTCGATGAGGAAGGTCGCTCGCTCGACGCCCATGTACGTCCTGCCGTACATGCTCTTTTCGACCCAAACCCCATAGGCCTTGCAGACCTTGCCGTCGGTATCCGAGGCGAGCGGAAAAGGCAGCGCGAACTTCGTCTTGAATTTGTCGTGGCTCGCAACGGAATCGCGCGAAATGCCGACGATCGTGGCCTCGACCTTGGAGACGTCGGGAAGGGCGTCGCGAAAGGCGCAAGCCTCCGCCGTGCAGCCGGGCGTGTCGTCCTTGGGGTAGAAATAGAGCACGACCGTCTTGCCCTTGAGCGCCTTCAAAGAAACCGTGCCGCCGTTGTCCGCCGGCAGGCTGAAGTCCGGCGCCTTGTCTCCCGCCTCCACGCTCATTGGACGCTTCCGGCCCGTCCGGGCCCGGGGCGCGCTCATGGCTTGGAGGAAAGGTGCTCGACCATGGACCAGATCGCCCTGATCTGCGGCGCGTCCCTGCCGAGATAGTCGAGCCCGGTATAGCCCCACCAATCCCAGCAGCCGTGCGGGTTGAGAGTGCTCGCCTCGATTTGCGGGAAAAGGACGATGAGCCGGTTCTCGTCGGCGACGTCGGCGAAGCCCGACTCCATGATGAAAGTGTCGCCGATTTCCTCGCGCGACTGCTCGCAGCCATGGAGCACGATATGGATGCGGCAACCGGGCTCGTCGGCGCAGCCTTCGGGAACGAAGATCATGCCCTCATCGGCGAAGCCGTCGCTCGGGCCGGAAAAATCGCTTTGGTTGAACACGATGAAGCGGCCCTCCAGTCCCGGCGTCGGCGGCGTCAGCGGGCCGTAGATCCAGGAGAGGATCGCCTTGGCCTGGTCGTAGTCGCAGTCGCTGACGTAAGGCGCGGCCGAAATGCCGCAGGCAGCACCGCCCTCCTCAGTGAGGAAGGCGTGGCCGCCTTGTCTCTCGACGAAGGTGATGTTGCCGGGCTCGACGCCGATCTCCTCGAAGAAGCGTTTGGCCGCCTCCACCACCGGCCGGGTGACCGTCGCGTCTTCGTTGCCGGAAAAGAGGTAGACGTTGTCGTCCTTGACGTCGTCCAGCGGGTCGATATCGCCGGCTGCGGCAAGTTCCTTCGCCCGCTTGACCGAGGCTGCCGGGTCGGGCGCCCCCCAGTCGGTCTTCATGCAGCGGTAGAGCGCCTGCGCCGCGTTCTGGGCCACGGCGGTCGGCCAGAACGGGAAGGCCTGGGCCGAGGCGCTCTCGGCGCAGGCGTAGGGGCCGCCCGCGACGATGCCGGCGCCGACGATGTCGCTCGCATGGGCGACCTCGAGCTGCACCGCCATGAAGGCGCCGGATGACAGACCCGAAACCGAGCTTTGCTTGATATTCGCGCCGAGATTGGGCAGCGACTCGGCCACCGACGACCGGGCGGGAAGGACCGCTGCCGCGGCGCACAAGAGCGGCAGGAGCGCGGCGACGAGGAGCGACGCTCTCCGCGTCACGGCGCCGAGCGAGCGCGTGTCACGCCGATCGAGCGGCGAAACTTTTTTAGGGCAATCTGCCTCATGGGGCAAAAACCTCTTGCATCGCTCGAACGTGGGTGTAAATACGCGATCGTTTTGACGTGAACATCTGCTGGTTGGGGAGGACGCCATGTCCAGTGACGCCCTCTTCCAATTGGGGATGGACTTGGATCATGGTTCAAGCACCGCCCAAACGGAAGAAAAGCTTTCCCGGTGCCTCTCTCCCGACGGAGAGGGACGCAAGGATTTTTTCTGCGAGCGTGATGGGGTTCGCTTTGCTGGCACCCATCTCATCATCGATCTCGTTCGGGCAGAGCGGCTCGACGACCTAGAACACATCGAGCATACACTGAGACGATGTGTTGAGGTCGCCGGTGCGACGCTTCTGCACATCCATCTTCACCATTTCACGCCGAATGGGGGCGTATCGGGGGTCGCGGTTCTCGCCGAGTCCCACATCTCCATACATAGCTGGCCCGAATATGGCTTCGCCGCGCTCGATATTTTCATGTGCGGCGCGACCGATCCGCGGGCGGCGATCGGGGTCCTGAGGGAGGCCTTCTCGCCTCGCCGGGTCGTGGTCAAGGAGCATTTGCGCGGCAAGGAATTGAATAGATGGACCGCTGGGTCGAAGAGACGCTCCACCGAGGCTTCCGTGTCAATCTAAAGGCCGATCGCGTCCTTTTCGACAGTGAGACCGAGCACCAGCGTCTAATCATTTTCGACAACGCCGACTTTGGCCGGGTGATGATGCTCGACAGCATCGTCCAAGTCACGACCAAGGACGAGTTCATCTATCACGAGATGATGTCGCACGTGCCGTTGTTCGCCCACGGGCGGGCAAAGCGGGCGCTGATCGTGGGCGGCGGCGACGGCGGCGTCTTGCGCGAGGCGCTCAAGCACCCGGAGCTCGAAGAGGTCACGCTGTGCGAGATCGATCGCGGCGTCATCGCCCTGTGCCGCCAATATTTTCCGGAGATTTCCGCCGGCGCCTACGACCACCCCCGCGCCCGGATCGTCATCGCCGACGGCACGAAATTCGTGGCTGAGACCGACGACCGGTTCGACGTGATCATGGTCGATTCAACCGATCCGGTCGGCCCGGGCGCGGTGCTGTTTACGCGCGAGTTCTATGCGGGCTGCCGACGCTGCTTGAAGCCCGGCGGCCTCCTTGTCACCCAGAACGGGCTCCCCTTCCTCCAGGCAAGCGAGCTCGAGCAGAGCATCGGTTTCTTCCGCGAGCTTTTCGCCGACGCCTTCGCCTATCTCGCCAGCACTCCGACCTATTTCGGCGGCCCCATGTCCTACGGCTGGGCGACCGACGACAAGACGTTGCGCCAGCACAAGCGCAAGAAGATCGCGCGCCGCCACGAGAAGGCGGGCGCGTTCGCGACTCGCTACTGGACCCCCGAGGTTCACGTCGCTTCCTTCGCGCTCCCCCCGTACGTGCAAGAGCTGATCGACTAAAGTCGCGCGAGCTTCGGCAGGCCGCCCACGAGCGGTCGGCAATAGGCATCGAACGCGGCGCTCACGTCGTTCGTGCCCGAGATGAACTCGGCCGGCACGTGCCGCATGTGCCTCGCCACGGCCGCAAGGTCGGCGCGGGCGCAATCGCTGCGATAGGCTTCGGGCGCGTTCGCGGTGCGAACGATGATCACGGAGGCCGCGGCGTCGCCCCGCGCCGCAAGCTCGGCGGCGTAGCGGCCGGCAGCGCGCGCCTCCAACGTATCGACTGGCGACGGCTCGGGCCAGCAGCGCTGGATGTAGCCGAACGTGTCGGCGCGCACGCGCGGCGCCTTGCCGCCCTTCGGCGTGAGCCCCGTCTTGACGAGGTCGGCAAGTCCGTCGCCGAGCGCGCCGGAGCCGGAGAGCTGCACATTGCCGTGGGCGTCGACCTCGCCCGGCCCCCGCATCAGCTTGGGCCCGATCTCCTCGCCGTTGGCGTCGCGGACGCCTTCGCTGACCGCGATCTGGCAGCGTCCGAGCTTGGCGTAGACGGCCTCGACGTCGGCGAGAAAGTCATCCGCCGCGAACGGCACCTCCGGCAGATAGATGAGATGAGGCGCGGCCCGGTCTTGAGGTAGCGCTCCATCCGACAAGTGAGCGCGGGCGAGAGCGGCCGAGGCGGCGAGGAAGCCCGCGTTCCGCCCCATGATGACGTTGATCTTGATGCCGCCGAGGCTCGCATTGTCGAGCGCATCCCCCATCAGCGCGAGTGCGACATAGCGCGCGGCGGAGGGGAAGCCCGGCGTGTGGTCGTTCTCGAGGAGATCGTTGTCGATGGTCTTCGGCACGTGGAAGCAGCGGAGCTCGTATGAAGCAGCGCGCGCCTTCTCGCTCACGATGCGGCAGGTATCGGCGGAATCGTTGCCGCCGATATAGAAGAAATAGCGGATGTCGTTGCGGCGGCAGCCATCGAGGATCTT
>DASTKZ010000057.1:0-4827 GCA_035715445.1 Methyloceanibacter sp. | reverse complement strand
CTAGGGGATGTAAGGACGGCCCGTCGGTTTTTCGCCAAGCACGAGGCCAAAAGGCCAATTTCAACCCCTTCGACGCGGCCCCCGGGGCACCAAAATCCGCCATTCTTTGGATTTACCACAAGCCTTCGCGGCGCTCGCCTTCGCCAACGGCGAAAACCATGGCGAGACGCCCAATAAGCGAGCAATTGCGCGGGGGATGCAGCCAAAGGGCGCGGCCCTTGCGCGGCACCATTTTTCGGTCCCGGCCCTAATTTTCCGCAGGCTTGCAAGTTCGCGACGGTAGGTGTCATAACTTCAATTACTTTCGTCACACAAATCGTGGAGGTGTATCCGTGGCGGGGAAACCATCAAAATCCGAAACCGAGTTGCTCGATCCCGCAATTGCGGCGCAACTGGGCAACGGTCCGCTTCCCGGCGGCGAAGTCGTGGGCGTGGACAAGATCCGCGAACTGCTGTTCGGCAACCAGATGCAGGACTACGATCGCCGCTTCTCCAAGCTGGAGGAGCGCTTTCTCCAGCGCTTCAAGGACATCGAGTCCGAGACGGCGCGCAATCTCAGCGCCTTCGAATCGAACGGCAAGAAGCAGGTGGACTCGCTCGTGGGCCAGTTCCGCGAGGAGAAGGACCTGCGCGCCGATGCCGACAAGGAACTCGAGCGGACGTTGCGCGAGCAGAACCAGGCACTCGAAAAGCGGCTGCGCGCGACGTCGGATCAATTGAGCCAGCTCGAGCGCGACATGGCCGACCGCCTAACGCAGGAAGCGCAGTCGTTGCGCGAGGAGATCAAGCGCAGGAACGACGATCTTCAGCACGCCATCGAGAAAATGTTCTCCGAGCTTAGCAACGTCAAAACCGATCGCAACCTGCTGGCCGGGCTGTTCGTCGAGGTCGCCAAGTGCCTAAACCAGGACGCGGCGAACGTCGCCAAGGGTGGGATCGAACCGTCGCGCGGCCGGACGGCCAGCTAGTGTCGCGAGGTGACCCGGTCCCCCGAAATTCTTGAGGGGCTGCTTCGCTCGCCCTCGGGCGATGACGCCATCGATCGGAAGGCGCTCGCGGGTCTGCTCGTCGAAATCGCGCAGCGTCTGAAGCCGGAGCTACGCGCCCAGCCAAACGGCGTGCACCCGAGCGATCTGCAGCTCGAGCAGCTGCGGACCTTGCTGGTCGGCCGCGAGATCGAGACGCTGTGGCGGATCACCGGCGTGATGGACGACCCCGAGCGCTTGGCCGCGGCGATCGGGCAGGTCTTGCCGACGGCCATCGCCCAGGCGACGGCCGATGCGCGGATGGGGCATGTGCTGGCGCCCGTCATGGAGAAGGCGGCGGAGAGCTCGATCCGCAACGACCCCACGACGCTCGTCAACATTCTCTATCCGACGATCGTGCCGGCGATCCGCAAATCGATCGGCGAAACGATCGATGAGACGTTTCAGCGGCTCAATCAGACCCTGAAATACAGCCTCACCTGGCGCGGGCTCAAATGGCGCTTGGAAGCCTGGCGCACCGGACGGCCCTTTGCCGAGGTCGTGCTCAAGCATACGTTGGTCTACCAGGTCGAACACGTGTTCCTGGTCCACCGGCATACCGGCCTGTTGATCGCGCACGTGGCGGCCGAGAATGCGGTGAGCCAAGACCCGCAGCTCGTCTCTTCGATGCTGGTCGCGATTCAGGATTTCGTCCGCGATTCCTTCAGCGGCGCCGAGCATCAGGGGCTTGACGCGGTGCAGTTGGGAGAATTGCGGCTATGGTCGGAGCCGGGACCGTTCGCGGCACTGGTCGCGGTGATCCGCGGCGATCCACCGGAGGGGCTGCACGATGCGATGCGCAACACCCTGTCGCGCATTCACGCCGAGCGACATCATGCGCTCGAAAGCTTCAACGGCGACAGCTCGGGCCTCGGCGATGTCGAGGCGCGCTTACGCGAACTGGTCGCGCTCGGCGCGCATGAGGCGCCGCGGGCGCGCGTCGCACGTGTGATTGTTCTGGGCTCGCTGCTGCTCCTGCTGATCCTGGCGGGCGCATGGACGGCGTGGTGGTGGTACAACCAACAGCTTTGGGAGGGCTATCTCTCGCGGTTGCGGGCGCAACCCGGAATCGTGGTCACCGAAGCCGGCAAGCGCGGCGGCAAGTTCGTGGTCACAGGTTTGCGCGATCCACTCGCCATCGACCCGCTTACGCTCGTGGGCGAGGCAGGGATCGATCCGGCGCGGGTCGTGGCGCATTTCGATCCCTATCAGGCCCTCGATCCGCAATCGGTGCTGAGACGGCTCGAGGCATCGCTCAATCCGCCGTCGAGCGTGAGCCTGGCGATCAATGGCAACCGCATTGTGGCGCAAGGCTCGGCGCCGCGGCCGTGGCTCGACCGCGCGCACGCTGTTGCCAAGTCGCTGCCAGCCGGGTCGCCGAGCTTCGACCTCGCCGGGGTACGCAATGAAGACGAGGCCGACGAACGGCAATGGCGGGCCTATGTGGAGTGGCTGCGGACCGAGCCTGGCATCGTCATCACGCAGGCGGAAATGCGCGACGGCAAGTTCGTCCTATCGGGCTTGCGTGATCCACTCGCCATCGATCCGCTCACGCTGCTCGGCGCGGCCGGGATCGATCCGGCACGGGTCACGGCAAGTTTCGAGCCCTATCAGGGGCTCGACCCGCAATTCGTGCGGGCGCGGCTAGAGGCTTCCCTCAACCCGCCGCCTGGCGTGACGCTCTCGGTCGATGGCGACCGCATCGTGGCGCAAGGGTCAGCCCCTTCACCGTGGATATCGCGGGCTCGCAAGGTCGGCAGCTCGCTGCCAGCGGGCGCGCCGGTTTTGGACCTATCGGCTATGCGCGATATCAGCGAGGGTGCGCTCGGCAAATTGCGAGATGCCATCCAGGCACGCAGCATCAATTTTGACAGCGGCAAGTCGCTGCCGTCCGCCGGACAGGAGCAGGTTCTCGATGAGATCGCGAGCGAGCTGAATGAGCTGGTGAAGTTGTCTTCCACCTTGCACGCTGTCACCAGGGTGACTTTGACCGGTCATGCGGACAGCCAGGGTCAAGGCACCTCCAACCTGTCACTTAGCGTGGCGCGCGCCGAAGCAGTGCGCGCGCTACTCAAGAAGCGCGGCGTCGATCCAGATCTGCTTCAAGTGCGCGGCGCGGGTCAGCTCGAGCCGCTTCAGGACGACGCCTCGGCGGCGGACGCGTCCGCACGCTCGGTCAACCGCCGCGTCTCCTTCTCGATCGGGTTTGAGGAAGAGCCATGACGGTTGCGCTGCAGAAGAAGATCTGCATGCTCGGCGGCTTCTCGGTGGGCAAGACGAGCCTGGTCAAGCGCTACGTCCACAGCGTCTTCTCCGAAGCCTATCTCACCACTGTCGGAGTCAAGATCGACAAGAAGACCGTGGACCTCGCCGATCGAACCGTGAACCTCATCCTTTGGGACCTCGCAGGCGAAGACGATATCAACTCGTTCCGCATAAGCAATCTGCGCGGCGCGGCCGGATATGTGCTGGTCGCCGACGGGACGCGCCCTTCGACCCTCGACGTCGCCCTTTCGCTGCGCGAACGCGTCGAAGCCGAATACGGCAAGCTGCCATTCGTGCTGCTCTTGAACAAAAGCGACCTCACGGAGCAATGGGCGGTCAGCGATGCCGAACTGGCCGGACTGCGCGAGAAGGGCTGGTGGGTGCAGCCCAGCAGCGCGCGAACCGGTGAAGGCGTGGAAGATGCCTTCAAGGACCTCGCGGTCCGCACCACGAGTTGAACCATGGAAAGCCTGCCCGCAAGCCTGGCCGAGCGGCTGCGAGAGCTGACCTTCAACGAGCGGTCGGTGGCCTATCTTGAGGTCGATGACGCACTTAACCTGGTCAGGGCCGGCGGGCATCTCGACAACTATGGGCTAGCGGCGATCCGCCTCGGCGAGCCGGCGGTCGATCAGGCCGTCTTCCTTGCAGGACTTCTGCCGCTGGAAGAAACGCCCTTTTCCGTGCCCTCGGTCGAGCTCGAATGCGGCCGCGCCGCCGACCTTCATTTTTATCTCGACGCCGGCACGGTGTGGGTCGTGCTGCTCGACGTCACGGCCGAACGCGACGCGACCCGCCGTCTGCAGCAGAAAGCCTATGACATGACGCTGCTGCAGGAAAAGGAAGCGAAGCTCAATAAGCGCCTGGAGGAGATGAATCGCGAGCTCGAGGCCGCCAACGACTTTCTCGTGAGGATTTCGACGAAGATTTCGCACTATCTCGCGCCGCAAATCTACAAGAGCATTTTCAGCGGTCAGAAGGACGTGACCATTCACACCGAGCGCAAAGAGCTCACCATCTTCTTCTCCGACATCAAGGACTTCACCGCCACCACGGAGGGATTGCAGCCGGAGGCGATCACGCATCTCCTCAACGAATATTTCACCGAGATGTCGGTGATCGCGCTGAAGCATGGCGGCACCGTCGACAAATTCATCGGTGATGCGCTCGTGATCTTCTTCGGCGACCCCGAGACCAAAGGCACCGCCGAAGACGCGAGGGCCTGCCTCAATATGGCGACGGACATGCAGCGCCGTTTGGCCGAGCTCAATGTCAAATGGCGGAGCGCCGGCACGGAACAGCCGTTCCGCGTGCGCATGGGCATCAACACCGGCTTCTGCAATGTCGGTAATTTCGGCAGCGTCGACCGCATGGACTATACCGCCATCGGCGCCGAGGTTAACCTCGCGGCGCGGCTCCAATCGATCGCCGAGCCGGGCCATATCGTCATCAGCTACGAGACCTACGCTCTGGTGCGCGACATCGTAGCGGCGCGGGCGTTGCCGCAGATCGCGGTAAAGGGCATCAGCCGCACGGTGAT
>DASTKZ010000056.1:0-19417 GCA_035715445.1 Methyloceanibacter sp. | reverse complement strand
CATGGGCGAGGCGCGGTGGACTTTTTTGCGTGATGTGTTACCTCGGTTCTAATTCGATCAGTCGATTTGACGAGTACGGTCAATGAGGCTCGTGTCCGTAAGGCAGGAGGCTCTTTACCGAGGGTATCGCATCGAAGGAACGAAGGACGGCGAGTGCACAATCCTTCGTGTGATACCGACAAGGCCAGATCTGCCTAGTATAGCGTATTCGCGTTTTCGGAGCTTCCCCCGGGGCACGTGGCGGAAGGCCGCAGGCGTGGTCTGCGACTACGTCGATCAGGCGTTGGGCGATCAAACTTCACTTCCACACACGCGAAACGCAGGCCGCTCTCCTAAAGAGAGTGCCAAGGAGAATGCTGCGCAGTTCGAGTTGGGTATCGGGCGGCGAGGGCCCGACGTTTAGCCGCGCCTCATCCCCGGCAGGAGTGTCGCGGAGGTAGCGCGGGGCCATTGAGAGGAGGTCTCTCTAGGGCGACGCAAGCGATTCACGGCACCCATTAATTCTAGCGTCTGCGACTCGACGAATGACGCGCGAGTATGAGCGGATGGGTGGTGAAACCGCATTTTTGAGAGAGCGTCGGAAGTATTCAACAAGCGATTGGAAGACCGCCTGGATCACAGGCGCGAGTCGCGGAATTGGTCGGGAACTTGCGCTGCAGCTCGCAGCCGAAGGCGTCAAGGTGGCAGCGTCTTCCCGAAAATAATTTCTTTGGCAGAATGTCTCCTCCAGGAGCTCTTACGAGAAGGAATACAAATCAGCATAATCAATCCCGGTGAGGTAGATACCGGGATGACCGCGCGTATGACATGCAAAAAGATTTCGGCGGCAGACGCCGCTGACTATATTCTGGCCGGTCTCCACGCGCGCAAGTTCGAGATTGCGTTCCCGCTGTCGGGCGTTGTTCGGACGAAGCTGCTTCGAGCTTTGCGGAATCCCGTGTTTCATTGGCGCGCCTGCAAGCGAAACAACGAGCGTCTAAAGGTGTTCGGCTGACGGCAACGCAATCGTAGCATGCGCGGATAGCCTTAAGTGTGGGCGCAGGCCAAGACCGTCTCGCCATCGCCTGAACCAGGCGCGGCAAGGGAACTGAGGCTGGAAGCGGCCGCGGCGTCGGCCTGCCGCACGATCTCGGGCACCGACGTGATCTCCCAGAGCGTGCCTTGGCATAGCGGTCCGAGCGCAAATAGCCCCCGCGTCGCCACGCCGTCCTTGGCGATGACTTGCCCATCGGGCCGCACGAGAAGGCCAAGCCGATGCTCGTCGGGATGGGCGAGACCCTGGAACAGCAGGCTTTGGATGAGCGGTTGGTCGAGGTCGGGCTTATAGCTCGAGCAGTTGATCGCAAGATCCGCATGCAGGGTTTCGACAACCGGCGAGCCGCGGGGTCTGAACCGCAAGCTGAAGCGGTCTTGCTCGCGAACGACACCGGTCACGGTGCCGCGCACGAGAACGGCGCGGCCGGCTTCGAACTCCGACAGGACACGCTCATGCATCTCGCTTGGCAGGCGATGGCGATGCGCGTCCCAGAACGGCCGTACATGACGCAAGAAGCGGCGTTGTTCCTGCGTCGAGAGGTCGAGCCAGCGTTTCTGTATGAACGGCCGCAAGCCGTTGATCACGGCTTGCCAAGGCGTGCCGTGCGCCTCGGCCGCCTCGCAGGCGATGCGAATGGCCGCAGTGAGCCGCGCCACGCTCTTGGATTGCGGCACGGCGAGCTCGAGCGGCACAACGCCCTTGGCGGCATGCCGCCGTGGCAACTGGCCGCGGCGTGAAACGATCGTCGCGATCCCGCTAAACCCATCGCGCCGCGCTCCGATCAGGGCATCGACCATGGTCAGGCCGGAACCGATCAGCGCGATCGACTTCGCCGTCCTCAGCCGCTCCGGGGGAACCACCTCATAGGGCGCGAGCGCGCCGGTTGCCGACGGGTTTTGCACGCCATAAGCGGTGGCGAGCATCACAACATCGGCGCACAGCGTTGCCGTGTTCTCCGTGCGTATGACGAATTGACCGCCGCGACGGGTGCAAGAAACCGCCGCGTCGTTGACGATCCTGGTGTCGACATCGGCCCGGTTTTCGATCGCTTCGAACAGACGCTGCCGCGCATAGGAGCCGAACAGTTCCCGCGGCAGAAAGCTATGAGCGAGACCTTCGAGCAGGCCGGGATCGTTTTCGCCCTGATCGATCTGCGCGAACGCCCAGTTCAAAAAGTCCCGGGGGCGATCCGGAAGAATAGAGAGGTCGCGCGTTCTCACGTTGAGAAGATGCAAGGGATGGTGACCACCATAGGCGGCGCCCCGCCCCAAGGCGGCGCTCGGCTCCACAATGGTGAGGTCGAACGCATGCTCGATGCGCTTCAGGCAGGCGATTGCCGCCGCGGCCCCGGTGAAGCCGCCGCCGATCACGCAAATATTTGGCCGCGTACGCTTCATTTCGTTTCCAAACCCGGTCAAAGCCAAAAGCGACGGCGCTCGAAATAACAGCCGCCCCTGGACCAGAGGCGGCGGTCTGGAAGCGGAGGGGACTATTGGTCCGCTTTACCAGTCGACTTGGAACCGGGTGCCGAAGCCTTTAATTTTCGCACCGTCGTTGCGGTTGAAGCCGTCGGTGTTGTCGGCGACGGCGAAGTTCCCGCCCTCGATTTCGGATTCGCCATATTGGAACATGAAGCGCGAATAATCGTTCAGCCACCAATTCACGCCGATGATCCACGTCTTCTGCTCGCCGCAAAGCGTGCAAGCGTTGGCGACAGGGCCGACGCCGTTGAAGATGACCCCAGGCCCCTGAATTGTCGTTGCCTGATCGGAGAGATCGAGGACATCGTAGCGTCCGGCGAGTTGCCAAGCGCCCCAGCCGCCGCCTTTGCTCCAGACGACCGGATTCTTGACTTTGACGCGCCCAAACACGCCCTTGTTGTATTCTTGCGTCTCTCCGGTGATGAACCAGCCGGCATCAACGTACCAGCCTGTGTAGGTCGGGTCTCGACCGGCGAACAACGGCGAAATGTCAGCTTCCAATTGCGTGTATTCGGTCTGGACGTGGAACGATTGCCAGATGAACAGACCCTCCAAGCCCCAGAAGGTGTCGTGATCGAAGATCGCCGGAGTCGAGATGAAGCGATCGGCCAAATGCAGATCCGCACCTCGCGCGCGGTATTGGAAGAGTTGGTCGTTGAGCGGGTTCGACACCCCCCCGTCAGGACCATTGGTCCCAAGCCTGAGGGATTCGGCCTGCTCGCGGTCACGCCAGCTCCCGCCGACATGAATCACTTGGTGGACGCCATTCACTTCCCGATTGATCGGAGCGGCGGTCAAGCGAGCCGATCCGGTCTTCACATCCTCGAGCCACCGCTCCTCGGTGCTGGTAGCGGGTCCGAAGATGCCCGCCGACGCGGTAAAATGATCGGTCGCGTAGATGGCCCCCGCACCGATCTGACGGTCGATAACGTCAGCCTCGACAAACGACGGGGTTTCTTGGAAGGTCCGGTAATTCGAGCTGTTCAGCTGATCGAGTGAATTGAAGATTTTGAAATTGCCGAAACGCAGGCCCAGGTCTTTCGCCAAACCCGTGTACTCTCCATAGGCGTCCTTGAGCGACACCGCGTCATTGGCGAAATCGGCTTCAACGATGTATTTGAGGTCGTACCAAACGACGCCTTCTATGCCGAGACGGGCACGACGGATCTCAGCCGCGCTGACGTCGGGCCTGCCCGTGATAGGGAAATCCTGGTCGATGGCGTCGTAGTCGACGTGAAGCCGACCGCGGACCTTCATCTTGAACTTGCCGTCCGCGCTCGAAAGCTCGGGCGCGCCCTTCCACTTGACCTTCAAGTCGAGGTCCCCGCCGCCGGCATTTGCTGCGGTGGCATTGGCGGCAGCGGCTTGCGCCTTCGCGTCCTGCACCTGCTTCTGCAACGCCTGGATGGTCGCTTGCATTTCCTGGATCTGCGCTTGGATTTGTTGCAGATCCTGTGCCTGTTGTGCCTTCGCCTCTGGAGCGTTCGCGGCCAAAAGGCCGATCACGCTCGCGCCCACTAACAGATAGCGGCTTCGTCTTTTCAGTCCCCCGCGCATGTTTTGTCCCCCTGCTGAGATTTGCTACGGATTATTATAACTCGATATAGTCTACTGACTTTGTAGGGATTTTCAAGCCCGCCCCATTTCTTTTGTGGCCGGAGTCGCGAAAATTCATTCTTCGGGCCAGCAAAGGACCGGAAGCTCCGGCGCAACAACGCAATTACGGACAACCCCCCGCGTGCGTCAGACGCTTGACGCCGCGTCTGGAAAGAGGCGCCAGCGGCGGGGAAGCACGGAAATCTCTTCCCCGACGCCGCCCTCGAACTGCGAGGGTAACTCGATTTCGATGCGATGGCCCTCTCGGCCCGCTTCGACGTCGAGGCGCCGCGCACCGCCATGCCGGCGGATCGCCACGATCGTTCCCGGGATCGCGCCGGGACGGTCGGAGTCGAGCTCGACATCCTGGGGACGGAAGAAGAGCCGCGCCGGTCCATCCGGGCAGCCCCGGGTCGAAAGCGTGAGCGGCGCTTCGTCGAGAACGATGCTCCCCCGTTCGACCCGCACGGGCAATTCGCTCGATTCGCCGATGAAGGAGAACACGAAAGGTGAATTCGGCTCGTCGTAGATCTTGTCAGGTGTGCCGACCTGCTCGATGCGCCCGTGGCTCATCACCACCACGCGGTCGGCAAGTTCGAGCGCCTCTTCCTGGTCATGAGTGACGAATACGGTCGTGTGTCCGGTTTTGTCGTGGATTTCGCGCAGCCAACGTCGGAGGTCGCGACGGACTTGGGCGTCAAGGGCGCCGAACGGCTCGTCGAGCAGGAGCAGGCGGGGCTCGATGGCAAGGGCGCGGGCGAAGGCGACGCGTTGCCGCTGGCCGCCGGAGAGCTGCGACGGATAGCGCTTCTCAAGTCCGGAGAGCTGCACGAGCTCCAGCAGCTCGTGCACGCGCCGCGCAATCTCACTCCGGCTCGGGCGGCGCGAGCGCGGCCGCACGCGCAAGCCGAAAGCGATATTCTGGGCGACGGTCATGTGGCGGAAGAGCGCGTAGTTCTGGAACACCAGCCCGACATGGCGCGCTTGCACGGTAAGCTTCAGCGCGTCGTCCTGATCGAACAGCACCCGGCCCGAGGTCGGAATGTCGAGACCGGCAAGGATGCGAAGCAGAGTGGTCTTGCCCGAACCCGAGGGGCCGAGCAAGGCCACCAGTTCTCCAGGGAAGATCTCGAGCGAGACGCCGTGCAGCGCCGGCGTCAGACCGAAGGTCCTCACGACGTTCTCGATCGTGACATGCATCGGGTTTTCCCAGCCCGCTCCCACGCCTGCGCCGCCCCTCACCGGTTGCAACGCCCCCGGCGTCGCGTCATTCATACTATAATCCACCCGAGCGTCCATGAGGTCTCCCCAATATCCTCAATGCCGCGCCGATCCCGCGATCTGGTCGGCGTAGCGCCATTCCAAGGCGATTTTCACCACCAAAGTGACGAGAGCGAGCAGCGCGAGCAGCGAAGCCACGGCAAAGGCCGCGGCGAAGTTGTACTCGTTGTACAGAATCTCGACATGCAACGGCATGGTGTTGGTCTTGCCTCGGATATGTCCCGAAACGACCGACACCGCGCCGAACTCGCCCATTGCGCGGGCGTTGCAAAGGATGACGCCGTATAGCAGCGCCCATTTCACGTTGGGCAGGGTCACGAACAGGAACGTCTTGAACCCGGAGGCGCCGAGCGAGAGCGCGGCTTCCTCGTCCTGCGTCCCCTGCTCCTGCATCAGCGGGATCAATTCGCGGGCGACGAAGGGGAAAGTGACGAAGATGGTGGCGAGAACGATGCCCGGGACGGCGAAGATGATCTGGATGTCCTGGCTATACAGGTAAGCCCCGAAATAACCCTGCAGCCCGAACAGCAGCACATAAACGAGACCCGAGATCACCGGCGACACCGAGAACGGCAAATCGATCAGCGTGTTGAGAAAGCTCTTGCCGGGAAAGTCGAATTTGGCGATCGCCCAGGATGCGGCAAGGCCGAAGATCAGATTGGCCGGAACCGCGATGGCGGCCACCAAGAACGTGAGCTTGATTGCCGCGACCGCATCGGGCTCCGAGATGGCCTGCCAATAGCCGCTCAAGCCAGCGCGCAGAGCCTCTGAGAACACGGCGAAAAGCGGCAGCAGCAGGAACAAAATGAGGAATGCCACCGCGACGAGGATCAGGGTGATGCGCACCGGGCGGCGCTCGGTGGTGACCGAGCGGGCTCGGTCGCCGGTGATGACATCGACGCCTAGGACCGCGTCACTCATGTCCCGAACCTTCTCCGCTGCCACGCCTGAATGAGATTGACCAGGAAGACCACCATGAAGGCGATGCCGAGCATGGCGGCGGCAATCGCGGTCGCCTGCGCGTAGCTGAACTCCTCCAGCTTGATCACGATCAGAAGCGGCGCGATCTCGGAGACGAAGGGAATATTGCCGGCGATAAAAATGACCGAGCCGTACTCACCGACGGCGCGGGCGAACGCGAGCACAAAGCCGGTGAGAATGGCAGGCAGCAGCGCGGGCAGCATCACTTTAAACACGGTCTGGCGCCGGCTCGCGCCCAGAGAGGCCGCGGCTTCTTCGATCTCGCGCTCGAAATCCTCGAGCACCGGCTGCACCGTGCGGACTACGAACGGCAAGCCGATGAACACGAGCGCGACGCCGATGCCCCAAGGCGTGTAGGCGATTCTGATGCCGTAAGGATCGAGCAGGCTACCGATCCAGCCGTTACGCGCATAAATCGCGGTCAGCGCGATGCCTGCCACCGCGGTCGGCAAGGCGAACGGCAGATCGACAATGGCGTCGAGAAGGCGGCGGCCGGGAAAGCGATAGCGTACCAGCACCCAGGCCACGATCACGCCGAAGACGACGTTGATGGCGGCGGCAATCAAGGAAATGACGAAGCTCACGCGAAGCGCCGCGAGTGTCCGCGGCGCCGTGACGATCTCCCAAAAGCCGATCGCTCCCAGCGACGCCGCGTTGATGGCGAGTGCTGCGAGCGGGATGAGAACGATCAGGCTCAAATACGTCAAAGTGAAGCCGAGCGCCAACCCGAAGCCGGGTAAGGCGCTCGGCCGCTTTAACGCCAGGCCGCGGGCGCCGGCCATATGCGTTTTCCTTTTAAGTGTACGTTTCCCTCTAGTTGGTCGATTTCGGCTGGTAGACCTGGTCGAAAATCCCGCCGTCGTCGAAGTGCTTCGGCTGCGCCTTGGCCCATCCGCCGAACAGAGGATCGTCGATGGCGACGAGCTTCACCTCGGCGAAGCGCTCGAGATCCTTGGGATCGGCCGACTTGGGATCGGACGGGCGATAGTAATGATGGGCGATCAGCTTCTGCGCTCCCGGTGTATAGAGGAAGTTGAGATAGGCCTCGGCCACTTTGCGCGAGCCCTTGGCGTCGACGACCTTGTCGACGATGGTGACCGGCGGCTCGGCTTTGATCGAGAGCGACGGCACCACGATCTCGAACTTGTCGGCGCCGAGCTCGTCGATGGCGAGGAAGGCTTCATTCTCCCAGGCGAGGAGCACATCGCCGATGCCGCGCTGGGCGAAGGTCGTGGTCGAGCCGCGCGCGCCGGTGTCGAGCACCGGAACATGGGCGTAGAGATCCTTGATGAACTCCTTGTTCTTGTCCTCGTTGTGACCGAACTTGCCGTCGGCCCAAGCCCAGGCCGCAAGATAGTTCCAGCGGGCGCCGCCCGAGGTCTTCGGGTTCGGCGTAATCACTTCGACGCCGTCCTTGGTCAGGTCACCCCAATCCTTGATGCCCTTGGGGTTGCCCTTGCGCACCAGGAAAACGATGGTCGAGGTGTAGGGCGAGGAATTGTTGCCCAACCGCTTCTGCCAATCGCCATTGATCAGGCCGGCCTTGGCGATCTGGTCGATGTCGCCTTGAAGAGCGAGGGTCACCACGTCGGCTTGAAGGCCGTCGATCACGGCGCGGGCCTGTTTGCCCGATCCGCCATGCGATTGCTCGATGGTGACGTTGTCGCCGCCTTTTGCCTTCCAGTCCTTGATGAAGGCCTCGTTGACTGCCTTGTAAAGCTCGCGCGTCGGGTCGTAGGACACATTGAGAAGGGTGGTGTCGGCAAGCGCGGCGCTCACGCCAAGCGCAAGACCGAGCGCGGTAGCGGCCGCAAGAGTGTTTCGCAGTATCGTCATCGGATCCTCTCCTCTGTTAATACAAAAACTCTATCAAGTCAGTCGTGTTTATGAAAGCAAAAGATGGACCTTTGTTTTGGTAACTATCGAATGTTCGTAGCGCCAAAGCGCGGAAGGGGGAAAAAAGTTCCCTTGACCCTCAGGCCGTCCGCTTCATGACACGTCTTTTTCGCGGCGATCGGCTCGTCCCGCCGGCGATGGCCTCGGCGATGGTGGTGCGATCGAGAACGTCGCGAGCCGACTCGGCGACTAGGGCGAAAACCCGCCTGATCTCGCAGGTCGCCTCGTTCTTGCAGTCCGGACAGCGGCGATAAGCAATTTTGCTCAAGCACGGCAGCGGCGCGATCGGTCCGTCGATAATCCTGAGGACGCGTCCGAACGTGATCTGATCGGGCGGCATCAACAATCCATAGCCGCCAAGCCGGCCCCTGCGGCTCGCGACAATGCCGTGACGTTTCAGGTCGAGGAGGATTTGCTCGAGGAATTTGCGCGGGATGCGCTGCTCGG
This sequence comes from Methyloceanibacter sp., assembly GCA_035715445.1. Lineage (GTDB taxonomy): Bacteria > Pseudomonadota > Alphaproteobacteria > Rhizobiales > Methyloligellaceae > Methyloceanibacter. Next base: position 10,699 of record DASTKZ010000056.1, on the reverse strand, counting down.
TCGCGATGTCCGCGATCATCATATTGTCGGCGCCCGCGAGCGCGATAAGCGCCCTCAAGGCGTATCTTGCCTTTTGCGAAATCACCTTGGAATTGCTCCAGAAACCCTATCTGCTGGATCGGATATAGGGTTTCGGTCGTCAAGACAACCGTCCGTGGGGAGACGGCTGCTTCCGCCGGCGCTTTCCCTCAGCCGCTCAAAGAAACCCTTGCGATGCGCGCTCGGTTTGGCGCAATTCTTCCCGGCATCATTCCAAGGTAGCTCAACCCATGACGGCAAGGACGGGAGGGACCGCGGCTTCGCCGGCCGCGCAAAAAACTGCGGTCGCGGTTCTTGCCACCATCAGCATCTGCCATCTCCTGAACGACGTGATCCAGTCGCTGATTGTGGCGCTCTATCCCATGATAAAGCAAAGCCTCGCGCTCGACTTCCGCCAGATCGGGCTCATCACTTTCACCTTCACCTTCACCGCCTCGGTGCTTCAGCCGCTCGTCGGCTTCGTCACCGACCGCTACCCCACCCCCTATTCGCTCGTGGCCGGCATGGGCTGTTCGCTGCTCGGCCTCCTCATCGCCGCGTTCGCCTCGACTTATGGCCTGGTGCTTGTCGCCGTCGGGCTGATCGGGATGGGGTCCTCGGTGTTTCACCCCGAGTCTTCGCGCGTCGCGCGCCTTGCCTCGGGCGGCCAGCACGGTCTCGCCCAGTCGGTGTTTCAAGTCGGCGGTAATTTCGGCACCGCGCTCGGTCCGCTGCTCGCGGCCTTCATCGTGCTGCCGTTCGGGCAGGGAAGCATCGCGTGGTTCTCGATCGGGGCCCTGATCGGCATGGTCATGCTTGCCGCGATCGGCTCGTGGTACGGCCGGACGCTGAAATTCAACAACGCCGCGCCCACGAAGGAGCGCGAAGCGATCCACGAACTGACCCACGGCAAGGTGCGGAAGTCGGTTGCGATCCTGATGGCGCTCACCTTCTCCAAGGATTTCTATCTCGTCAGCATCACGAGCTTTTACACCTTCTATCTGATCCACACCTTCGGCCTCTCGGTGAGAAGCGCGCAGCTTTACCTGTTCCTGTTCCTGTTCTCGGTCGCCGCGGGCACGGTGATCGGCGGTCCGATCGGCGATCGCATCGGAACGCGGCGCGTGATCTGGTGGTCCATTCTCGGCGTGCTGCCCTTCACGCTCGCGCTTCCCTATGTCGGCTTGCTCGGCACGGCGATCTTGAGCGTGATCATCGGGCTCATCCTCGCCTCAGCCCACCCCGCGATCATCGTCTACGCGCAATCTTTGATCCCGGGCCGGGTCGGCATGGTGGCGGGCCTCTTCTTCGGTCTTGCCTTCGGCGTCGCCGGCATCGGGGCGGCCTTTCTCGGCTGGCTTGCCGATGCGACCAGCATCACCTTCGTCTACCACGTGTGCGCGTTTCTCCCGGCAATCGGCTTGCTCGCGGTGTTTCTGCCGGAGATGGCAAAGCCAAAGCGAGCGCCGGCGCGGCGCAAGAAGTGACCGGCCACAGAAATGGCTTGCAGCCGTTCCGGCCATAGTGACGCGCAATCCACAGCGGCGATTTTTTTTATCCACAGGGAAGCTCCGCCGGTCTTCGCCGCGGACCCCGCGCGTGGCGGCAAGGCGTTGGAAACTCAAGCGATGCGACCGTTCAAGCGCGGTGCCGCGGCGGCTAAGGCTGAATGAGACAGCGGCCGTCCCATGTGGTTAGATGAGGCTAGTGAGGCCGCCCGGCCGACGCAAGCCGGGACCTTGCAAGACTTGCCGGGCGCGGCGGCCAGGCAGGGTTCGTTCGGTCTTGCGTGAACCTGCCAGCCCGCTCTCGGTCGTTGGAACCAACGCCATGCACGAGGGGCAGCAATGCGTGATATTCGCGGGGACCTGCAAGACCGGGCAGCTCTCTTGGGAGAGCAGATCAACGCCCAGGAAGCGCAATTCGACCAACTCATCGAGCAACTGAAGCGCGAGCACGACACGCGGCTCGAAGACTTCAGAGCCGAGCTCGATGCGGTAAACCGGCTGATGGAGCTCGAACTCCGGCGGATCGAGTCCGCGCCGCCGAGCCAAAGGACGCAAGCGCACGAGCAAGTGGGCCAAGCAGTCCATCAGCCTCATCATCACCTCCAGCCTCAAGCTCAGCCGCAGCCTCAAGTTCTGCATCAACAGGCGCAAGCCCAGCCGCAGCCGCAAGTTCCGCATCAACACGTCCAGGCGCAAGCGCAGCCGCAGCGGCAACCGCAGCAGCCTTTGGCCGATTTCCTCATCCGCTGTCTCAACGAAGCGGGCGCCATGCCGCGCGACGATCTCCGCCGGCTCGCGTTGCAGGAGGGCTATTTCATCGATGCGGAAACCGCCGACCGGGGCGTGCATGCGACCCTGATCAACGTCGTGAAGGCTGGTCTCATCCGGCAATTGCCCAACGGCAACTTCGCGCCGGCAACCGTGCTCGACACGATCAGGCTTAGGCGGGCGATGTAGCCTTCGAAGGATCTCCGAGCGCCGGGGTCTTCACGGGCTCCGGCGCTCCTGTTTTTGCTGAGGTCCGGCCGCGCTCTCGCGCCGCTTCCGCCTCGCAGCCTCCGCGCAAGAGCTCGACCACGTCGCTACGGACCTTGTCCTCGGCGTAGCGCGCGAGCGCCTTGCGGTCGGGAAATTGATCGAGCGGCATCGGCGGCCCGATGCGGATATAGGCGTCGATCGGGCCGAGCCCGAGCAGCCTCCATGCGTGCGAGCCCAAATCCATGTCGCCGTACCAGGCGACGAGGTGTCGCCCGCGTCGGCACAGCGGGAGCCCGTAGACTTTGTTATAGGTGAGCGCGAGTGTCTGCGCGGAGACCTTGGCCCCCATCGGCGCTCCTCCGGCGGGCTTCGCCGCCGCGAACAGCGAAGTCTTGAACGGGATCACGCTGTTGCCGTCGCTCGACGTGCCTTCGGCGAACAGCACGATATGGTCGCCGGCCGCAAGCCGGCCTAGAATCTCATTCGCCTTGTCGTTGACTTCGCTCCGCCGGGCGCGGTCCACGAACACGGAACGCTGCAATTTCGCCAGCCAGCTCACGAACGGCCACGAGGCGACCTCTTGCTTCGCCACGAAGGAGACCGGAGCCACCGCCGAAAGCACGGTGATGTCGAGCCACGACACATGGTTCGAGATCAGGAGCACGCCCTGCTCTTCGGCGACCCTGCCGTCGATATTGAGCCGGACGCCGGCGATCCTGCAGACCTGGCGATGGTACCAATGCGGGAAGGTGCGGGCGTAGCGCGAGCCGGTGGCAAGCAGGAGAAGTTGCAACGGCATCAACGGCAGGGTGAAGGCGAAGAAGGCGCCGAGGACCAGGAAGGCACGCAAGCTTCTCATGACAGTGCCGCTAAAATCGTCTCGCCCTCACGACTACGACTTGCCGTTCTTGAGCGGCATGCCGAAGAGTTCGAGCCGGTGGCCGATAAGACGGAAGCCGAGCTCGCGCGCCACGGCCTCCTGCAGCCGCTCGATCTGCTCGTTAGAGAACTCGATGACCTCGCCGGTCTTGACGTTGATCAGGTGATCGTGGTGACCGAGGCCCGCGGGCTCGTAACGAGCGCGCCCGTCGCCGAACTCGTGACGCTCGAGGATGCCCGCGCCCTCGAACAGGCGCACGGTACGATAGACCGTCGAGAGCGAGATGCGCGGGTCCCGCGCGCTTGCCCGCCGGTAAACCTCCTCGACGTCGGGATGGTCCTCGGCCTCCGACAGCACCCTGGCGATGGTGCGCCTCTGGCCGGTCATACGCATGCCCCGCTCGGCGCAGAGCCGCTCGAGCCTGCTTTCCGCCATCGCCGTCTTGCGCATTTGGCCGCCTTGCCGTCGTCCCGCCGCGTCATGCATCATCCGCAAGGGACCGTCAAAGGGCAAGACTGAAGATCGCGGCATCGGCGCCGTGATCGTAATAGCCTTGCCGGCGGCCGACGGGCGCCGCGCCGCAGGAGCGATAGAGTCGGAGCGCCGCTTCGTTGCCGTCCGCCACTTCGAGAAACAGCCGCTTCGCGCCGCTTGCGCGCAAGCGCTCGACGGCCGTCTGAAGCAGGGCCCTGCCGAGACCCTGGTTGCGGCAGGGCGGGGCGACGCCGAAGGTCAGGATCTCGGCCTCGTCGTCAGCTTTGCGCGCGATCAAGAGTCCGCCAACGACGCTCGACGCGCCGTCGCCGACCGAGCCGATCAGGCAGAGCGTGCCCGGCGCCGATGTGAATTGCGCCATGGCGGCCTCGTCCCAGGGGCGCTGAAAGCACTCGCGGTGAAGAGCGGCGAGGACTCGGGCATCGAGCGGTCCTGCCTCACGCACGCTGGGCCCCGAAGCCATCAGCATCGCCTCGCTTGAGCCTGCGTTTGTGGTCTTGCGTCCGGCGGCCGCAAGTAGAGCGGCCGCAGCGCGGACGCCGTCTCCCCGCTCTCCTCGGCAAGCAGGGCGAGCGTGGCAGCGTTCGGTTCGAGATCGGCAAGCTGCGCCGCGACGCGGAGGCCGCGGGTGCTCGCGGCTTCGGCGAGACGGGCGGCCCCGCTGCCGACGGCCGTCCGCAAAGCCCCCGGAAGCAAATTTGCGGCATCGTCGGGCGCGATCAGGAGCGGACCGTCGCGCCTGCGCGCGGCTTCGTCGTAGAGGCCGAGATAGAGCATGCCGCGCCGCGCATCGACGGCGACGGCGAATGGCGCGCCGCCCGTGACGGAAAGATCGTGCGCCTCCCGTGCCATCACCGTCAGGCTGTCGCTGCCGAACAGTTTCGCTGCCGTAACGAGCGCGAGACCGCGCGCCGCCGAGATCGCAATCCGCACGCCGGTGAAGCTTCCGGGACCCGTCGTCGCCGCGATGCGGTCGAGCGCGCCAAACGCCGCGCCGCTTTCCTGCATGATGTCGTCAACCATCGGCATCAGCGCTTCGGCATGGCCGCGCGCCATCCTCTCGGCGCGTGCGAAGACCCGGCGCGTACCGTCGTCGCGCGTGATGAGCGCGGCCGAACAAGCTCCCATGCTGGTGTCGAGCGCGAGAATATTCATGGCGGTCGTTTAAAGGATGCGCGCCATCTCGTCGAATTCGAAACGCGGCGAGCGCGGGAACAGGACGCTGCCGTCGCCATAGCCGAGACTGCAGAGGAAATTCGATCTGACGTTCGTGCCGGCGAAGAATTCGCGATCGACGCCCTGATTGTCGAAGCCCGACATCGGCCCAAAATCGAGCCCGAGCGCGCGCGCCGCCATGATGAGATAGGCGCCTTGCAGCGTGCCGTTGCGAAAGGCGGTGTCGAAGATCTTCTCCTTCTTGCCGGCAAACCAGCTCCTCGCATCGGTGTGGGGAAAGAGCTTCGGCAGATATTCGTAGAAGTCGAGATCGTAGCCGATGATGGCGCAGACCGGTGCCTTCATCGTCTTGTCGCGATTGCCTTCGGAAAGGTGCGGCTTGAGCCGCTCCTTTGCCGTGCGCGACTTCACGAAGAGAAAACGCGCCGGGCTGCAATTGGCGCTGGTCGGCCCGAGCTTGGCGAGATCGACGATGTGATGCAGCAGGGCGTCGGGAACGTCCCGCTCGCGCCAGGCATTATGCGTGCGCGCGGCAAGAAACAGTTGATCGAGACAGGATTGAGCGATCTTGTCCGTCAAACGGGACGGACCTCTTGCACTTCGGGAATGAAGTGCCTGAGCAAATTCTCGATGCCATGCCGCAGGGTTGCCGTCGAGCTCGGGCAGCCGGAGCAGGCGCCGCGCATGTGGAGATAGACCACGCCGTCGCGGAAGCCCTGGAAGGTAATGTCGCCGCCGTCCTGGGCCACGGCCGGGCGGACGCGGGTCTCGAGCAGCTCCTTGATGGTCTTGACCGTCTCTTCGTCCTCGGGCGCGAAGAACTCGTCCTTCTCGCGGCCGTCGGTTCCCTCGGGCGCGTTGGCGACCGCGGCGCCGGAGAGATAGTGCTCCATGATGACCCCGAGAATGGCGGGCTTCAGATGCTGCCACTCGCCCTCTTCCTTGGTCACGCTGATGAAATCGGTGCCGAAAAACACGCCCTTGACGCCCTCGATCTCGAACAGACGCGCGGCAAGCGGCGAGGCCTTGCTCGTCTCGGCATCGAGAAACTCCAAGGTGCCGTGCGCGAGCACGGGCCGGCCCGGAAGGAACTTCAGGGTCGCGGGATTTGGGGTTGCTTCGGTCTGGATGAACATGGCTCGACTTGGCGACGTACCGCCAACTTAGAACGATTCCAGTGAATACTTGGCCTTGAGCGCCGGAAAGTCAAGGCAGGAGCCCCGCCTCCCTGCCCGAGCTTCGCGCGACGACGGCTAGAAACCGAACAGGCCCCGGGTGAAGTCGCTGCCGAAGGAGCCTCTGCCTGGGCTCCTCCGCATGTTGGGACGCCAGTCTTGGGCCATCACCTGATCGCCCTCATAAGACGGCTCGCTGACGTAACCCCGCCCGTCGAGCACCGCCGTCATCCGCGAGTCGTGTCCGTAGAGGTCGTTGAACGTCGTGAACGAACCGTCCTCATTCACCCTCAAGGTGAAATAGGTGACGTAGACGGGGATTTTCTGGTCGAGTGTGACGTGATGATCGCCGCCCGCGTCGAACGTCGCTTCGACCTGGGCCTCGCTCCAACCTTTGTCCTTTTTCAGAATCGCCTGCGCCAACAGGTTCGGATTCTGCACGCGCATGCAGCCGTGGCTCTCGGCGCGCACGGCGTTGGCGAACAGGAATTTCTGCGTCGTGTCGTGCATGTAGACGTCGTGCGAATTGGGGAACAAGAACTTCACGCGGCCGAGCACGTTGCTCGGTCCCGGCGGCTGCACGAGATCGAAATTGCGGATGTCGTTTTGGCTCCAGTCGATCGAATCGGGATCGATGTCGCGGTTGCCATACTTGATGCGCAATCCGTGGCGCTTGAGCACGGCTGTATCCCAGCCGCCGCCGAAAAAGCCGCCGCCTTGTCCCATGTAAGGTGCGATCTCTTCGTTCTTGATGGAGTTGGGCACGTTCCAATAGGGATTGAACACGACCTCTTCCATCTCGTCGGTGATCACGGGCGTCTGGGTTCTCGGCTTGCCGACGACCACGCGGGCGGTGAGGACCGGTGTTCCCTCTTCGACCACGCGCAAGGTGAACTCGGGGATGTTGACCGTCACGTAGAACGCCCCGAGATCGTGGGGGAGCCAGCGCCAGCGCTCCATGTTGACGAGAATCTGGCGAATGCGCGCCTCACCGCCGACCGGCCGCGCCTGCTGCTGCCCTTGATTGAGCAGCCGCCGCGTGCCCGGGCCGACGGCGCCGTCGGCCCCGACGCCACGCGAAGCCTGGAACGCGCGCACGCCCTCGCGCACGGCCTCGTCGTATTTGTTCTCATTCGAGCCGGCCGGCAGGTCGAGCCGTTTCCTTAAGAGCGCGACCTGTTCGTGCTCCATGCCGAATTTGAGCACGGGACCTGCGGGAATGACGACGATGTCTTCCTTGACCTCTTCTTCGACCTTGCCGCCCCTGAGCTCGATCAGCTTCTGCCGCAGCGCTTCGAATTGTGGCTGGTCGGGCTGGAAGCTCCGCAAATAGGCGGCGGGGTCCGACCGGATGGCAATCGATTCGAGCACCTCGGAAGGATTGGGCAGCGCGAGCGTGGGATCGAGATTCTTGCTGACGCGCAACGGCTCGATGCGTCCGCCGCGAGCGTCCTTGGCATAGTTCAGGACCGCATAGCTCACCTTCATCTCCGAATCGGCGAGCCAGTCCTTGGCCTCGGAATCGGAGGGACTGAACGAGGCGGCATCCGGCAAGGCATAATCCGAGGCGCGCAAGCCATAGTCGTCGGCCCTGGCGATCTCGGCCATGACCAGCTTGGCTCGCGGGTTGAGCCCGTTGTCGTCCACCCAGAGGAGATTGCGGTCGGGCGCGCCGTAATATTCGACGAGCGCGTTCCTTTGTGCGCTGTCGGCATCGGACTTGGCGGAAACGAGACCTTGGACGGTGATCCGCAAGCCGTCGGCCGGCGTGATCAGATTGGCCGGCCCGTTGGGCTCGGCCGCAAATCCAGGGACGCTGAGAGATGCCGCAGCGAGCAGCCCCAATGCCACGCTTCTCATGTTTGGCTCCCTACTGGCCAAGCTTCGGATGATTCCCCGCAAAACCCGTCCCATCCGGCTAGCACTGAAAACCGCTCAAATTTTGGCCGATAATGTCGGGGCAGAAAAGGCCAATATCAAGCCAAAGCGAGGATTTCGTCTATAGAAAGATGGCCCGGTACAACCGTAAGCGGGACCGGAAAGGTGCCTGCGAGCCTGCCTCCCGCAAGATTTGCCACGAGCGGCCCCGGGCCCGAGGGGTCCTTGGAGGCGCCAAGGACGAGCACCCCGATATCCTCGTCCTCCTCGATCAGCTTGGTGATTTCCTCCGATTTCATCCCTTCGCGCACGATCTCCTCCGGTTCGAGCGCCTCGAAGCCCATCGTTTTCAGCTTGCGCCCGAATAGGCGGAACACCGCCTTAGCTTTGGAATGCCCCTCCTCGCGCGCGACCTCCTCGACGGCGAGCCACTGAAAATCGACGTCGGGCTCGATGACATAGAGGAGAGCGAGTTGGCCTCCCGTCCTTTGCGCGCGGCTTGCGGCAAAAGCGAGCGCGCTCTCGCACTCCGGCGTCTCGTCGACGACGACAAGAAATTTCCGCCGGTGACCCTCGGCGAAAATCTGTCGTTTCCGCCGCGCGCGCGCTTGGCTTGCGCTTTCGCTCGGTTTGGGTGGGGACTTCGCAGTCTTTTTCGGCTTCTTTTGCGGCATGGCGTCATGCGGTCTTGGGTGGCCATCGCGCCGTCAGGCAAGGTCGATTGCGTAACGCTTGAGGTCGGCGAAGTCGACAATTTCCAGCGTCGCTTCATGGGTCGCGGCGAGAACGACGCGCGGCGCATGGCCGGCCTCGAGCGCTTCGCGCCAGCGCGCCGCGCACAGGCACCAGCGATCGCCGGGCTTCAGTCCCGGGAAATCGAAGTCCGGTTGCGGCGTCGAGAGATCGTTGCCGCGCGCCTTGGAGAAGGCCAGGAACTCCGCCGTGACTTCGACGCAGACCGTGTGCAATCCGAGATCGTCCGGGCCGGTATGGCAGCAGCCGGTGCGGAAGAAACCGGTGAGCGGCCGCTCCGAGCAGCCCTTCAACGGCTCGCCATAGACGTTGCGCTGCGTCGATAGTGGCTCTTGCCGTCGCTCCTGCATGGCGGGGAATAGTGCCCGATGGCGCGGCGCTCGTGAAGCCTCAACGGAGCGGATTGCGGTCGGGAAGCGTCATCTCGCCCGGTTTTGTCCCGAGCAGCGCTTTGAGCTGAGCCGGGGTCAGCACCGGCACGGGCGGACCGGCGTCCTTGGTGGCGAGCGCGGCGAGCACCGCCGGCGGGCGCTCGGCCGCGGTGCCGGCCTGGTCCGGGATCGGCGGCTCGAATCCGCCGGACTTGAGCACGTCGCCGCATTCCTTCGGCAGTTGCGCCATGGTGAGCGGCGGCTTTCCCTTCCATGACGAGGCGCCGGGCGGGGCCTGTGCGGTCGCGATCGCGGCCGTCTTCAACATGGCATACCAATTGGTCAGCTCCTGGCCGCAGCCATTGTCGCCGGCGGGCGGCTTCTGATCCTCGCACCCGTCCGCGCCCGGCGGACACGCGAGCCGTATGTGGAAATGATAGTGATGGTTCCACCACGGTCTCACCTTGCCGAGCCAGCTCGTGTCCTTTCCCGCCTGTGAGGCCTGCTGGCACAGCGCTTTCTTGATGGCCGGATGCACGAAGATGCGCGCGACTTGCGGATAGGTGGCGGCGCGCTTGATCAGCTTCACCTGCAGCAAGGTGAAGATCGCGGGATCGACGCTGAAGGGATCCTTGAGCATCGAAACCGCCTCCATGTCTTCGCGCTCTTGCGGCGAAAGAATGCGGTCGGGCATGGGCGTGAGCCAGATATCGGCGTCGAGCCCGATCTGGTGGCTGGTGTGGCCGCTCAACATCGGTCCGCCGCGCGGCTGCGACATGTCGCCGACGAGGAGGCCCGGCCAGCCGTCGAACGCGTGCGCGTCGCTCGCGAGCCGTTCGAGATAATCGATGAGGCGCGGGTTGCCCCAGTTGCGGTTCCGGGTAAGACGCATCACCTGCCAGTCGGGGCCGTTGATCGGCAGCGACACGCCGCCGGCGAGGCAGCCTTTGGAATAGGCGCCGATCGATCGGGCGGTGAGAGGGGCGGGCTCGGACGCGGCCGCGAACATCTCGCGCGCGATCGGAGATTTGGGCTTGGGTGGGGTCTTCTTGGCGGTCTTGGGCTTGGGCTTCGGCTTGGTAGGCGTGGCGACAGTCTGGGGCTGAAGCGGCTGCTGAGCCGCGGCCGCTGCGCCAAAGATTATGAGAATGAGGCTCAAGAAAAGCCTGAGCATCGGCCCTCGTCCCGTTCCCCCAAGGCTCTAAGGCGCCCCGAGCCTACCACAAATGATGGCGGCAGTTGGTATGTCTCGCGGCGGGACGCACGCAAGCCGCGAACGCATTCAGTCAATATTCAGGGGTGAGGTCTAAGACAAGCCGACCGCCCTTGACCGGGAGCATGCAACTCCCGACATCCGAGAAAACGGGGAGACTATGACATGCGGTTGATCGCGCTTCTTGCCCTCCTCTTTGGCCTCGTCCTTTCGCTTCCAAGCATCGCTCAGGCTGAAATCGTCGCCAAGATCAA
>DASTKZ010000055.1:0-4197 GCA_035715445.1 Methyloceanibacter sp. | reverse complement strand
CAAGCATTTGCTGCCCAACGCCATGGTGGCGACGCTTACCTTCATGCCCTTCATCCTCAACGGCTCGATCACGACGCTGACCTCGCTCGACTTTCTCGGCTTCGGGCTGCCGCCGGGATCTGCCTCGCTCGGCGAGTTGCTGGCGCAGGGCAAGGACAATCTCCAGGCGCCGTGGCTCGGGCTCACGGCCTTCTTCGTGATCGCCATCACATTGAGTCTTCTCATCTTCGTCGGCGAGGCCGTGCGCGACGCGCTCGACCCCCGCAAGACCCTGGCATGAGCGCCATGCACGGATCGCACTCACGTCGCCACGATCACTCCGGTCATGCCCATGGCGCCGACGCCAACAACGAACGGCGGATGGGATTGGCCGCGGGCCTCACCGGCGCATTCATGTTCGCCGAAGTCGCGGGCGGCATCGTCGCGGGCTCGCTTGCGCTCCTTGCCGATGCGGGCCACATGCTCACCGACTTCGCCTCGCTCGCGCTCGCCTGGTTCGCCTTTCGCCTGGCGCGGCGTCCCGCCGACTGGAAGCGCACCTACGGCTTCGACCGCTTCCAGGTGCTGGTCGCCTTCGTCAACGGGCTTGCGCTGTTCGCGATCGCGGCGTGGATCGTCTATGAGGCGATCGAGCGGCTCGAGGCGCCGCGCGAGGTGGACGGCGGCATCATGGTCGTCATCGCCGTGCTCGGCCTTCTCGTGAACATCGCGGCCTTCACGCTTCTGCGCGGCGCCGACCGCGAGAACCTCAATGTCCGGGGCGCGGCCATCCACGTGCTCGGAGATATGCTCGGCTCGGTGGCGGCTCTTGTCGCCGGCGGCGTGATCCTTCTGACCGGCTGGACGCCGATCGATCCCCTGCTCTCGATCCTTGTCGCCGCCATCATCGTGCAGAGCGGCTGGCGCGTCGCGAGCGATGCCGGGCATATTCTGCTCGAAGGCGCGCCGCAAGAACTCGATACGCGGGCAATCGGTCCCGACCTGATCGAAAACGTCAAAGGCGTGGAGGGGGTGCACCACGTGCATGTCTGGTCGATCACCCAGAGCCGGCGCATGGTCACCCTGCACGCCGTGATCTGCGAGAACGAGGATTCCGATCAAATGGTGAGAAACATAAAGACGCAGCTCAAGCAGCGCTTCGGTCTCGACCATGCCACCATCGAAATCGAACGGGGGAGTTGCGCCGACGCGGCACCCGCCAGAGCCAAGGCTTGAGATGTCCGAGACAAACAACACCCTGATATCGGTCGAGGATTTGTCGGTCGATTTCCGTGCCGGAGAGTCCGTCACCAACGCCGTCCGCAACGTGTCCTTCGATGTCGGCAAGGCCGAGACCGTCGCGCTCGTCGGCGAATCGGGCTCGGGCAAGACGGTGACGGCGCTGTCGATCCTGCGGCTCCTGCCCTACCCCGCCGCGTCGCATCCTTCGGGCCGCATCCGCTTCGGCGGCGTGGACCTCCTGACCCTCAATCCGAGCGCGCTCCGCGACGTCAGGGGCAACAAGATCTCGATGATCTTCCAGGAGCCGATGACCTCGCTCAATCCGCTGCATATGATCGAGCAGCAGGTGGGTGAAGTGCTGAAGATTCACCGCAGGATGTCGGACAAGCAAGCGCGCACGCGCGTGCTCGACCTGCTCGAGAAAGTCGGCATCGACGACCCCAAGGGACGGCTTCAGTCCTATCCCCATCAACTCTCGGGCGGTCAGCGGCAGCGCGTCATGATCGCCATGGCGCTCGCCAACGAACCCGATCTCCTCATCGCCGACGAGCCGACGACCGCGCTCGACGTGACGATCCAGGCGCAAATCCTCGACCTCCTGCTCAAGCTCAAGGCCGAGTTCAACATGGCGATGCTGCTCATCACCCACGATCTCGGCATCGTGCGGAAGATGGCCGACCGGGTCTGCGTCATGAATGGCGGCAAGATCGTCGAGCGGGGCAAGACGCGCGAAATCTTCGCCGCCCCGCAGCACGCCTACACCAAGCATCTCATCGCATCGGAACCCAAGGGCTCGCCGCCGGCGGCAAACGCCAGAGCCAAGACGATCCTCGAAACCAAGGACTTACGCGTGTGGTTCCCGATCAGGCGCGGCTTCCTCAGGCAGACGGTCGGCCATATCAAGGCGGTCGATGGCATCGATCTTGCGGTCAAGGAGGGGCAGACGCTCGGCGTCGTCGGCGAGTCTGGGTCGGGCAAGACGACGCTCGGTCTTGCGCTCTTGAGGCTCGTGTCGAGCAGAGGCCCGATCGTCTATCTCGGCGACCGCATCGACGGTTTCGATTCAAAGCGCATGCGCCCGCTCAGACGCCACATGCAGATCGTGTTCCAGGACCCTTACGGCTCGCTGTCGCCCCGCCTCTCGGTGGGGCAGATCATCGAGGAGGGCCTCTCCATCCAAAACCCCGGGCTCACCGGCGCCGAGCGCGACCAGCGCGTGACCCGCGCGCTCAAAGAGGTCGGACTCGACCCGTCCTGCCGCGACCGCTATCCGCACGAATTCTCAGGTGGTCAGCGCCAGAGGATCGCGATTGCGCGCGCGCTCGTGCTCGAGCCGAAATTTCTCATCCTCGACGAGCCGACCTCGGCGCTCGACGTTTCGGTGCAGGCGCAGATTGTCGATCTTTTGCGCGAGTTGCAGCGGCGCCACAAGCTTGCCTATCTTTTCATCAGTCACGATCTGAAGGTCGTGCGCGCGCTTGCAAATTCCATCATCGTGCTTCGTCACGGCAAGGTGGTGGAGCAAGGCCCGGCGCGGACTGTGTTTTCCAAGCCGAAAACCGACTACACCAAGGCCTTGCTTGCGGCGGCTTTCGAGCTCGAAGCGACGCGCAGCGGCGCGGTTGCGACCTGAAACCTAAGACGGGAACATTCCAACGCCCCCGTGCGTTTTCCGTGCAGTACCCCCGTACGAACGAGGACCATGCGGTGTAGTTCGTTTGTTCGGAAATCGATCGTCGGACGCACCGATCGTTAGTAGTCATGGTCCTCGTTTCACGCGGGCTGCTTGCCGAGGCAGCCGCCGAACGCAACTCACCTCGTAGCCCGCTGCCTTGATCCGACGCTTCGCTTGCGCGAACGGTTCGGCCGCGACCGCCATGTGGAACGCATTGGCGTGGAGGAAGTCTTTCCCGCTCGTCATGATGCCGACATGGCCCTCCCAGAAGACGAGATCGCCGCGGCGAAGCGCGCCCTTTGGATCGATGACGCGGCCGAGTTCTTGCGCCTGCATGTCGGCGTCGCGGGGGGAAGCGTGGCCGGCGGCCTCGAGCGCGAGCTGCACCAGCCCCGAACAGTCGGTCCCGATCGAGGTGCGGCCGCCCCAAAGGTAGGGCGTGCCGACGAACGCCTCGGCCACGGCGACGAAATCGGGTTCGGCCGTTCCAATTGGCGCCGCGTGACTCGCAACGACAAAGCCGCCGCCTTCGAGGGCGAGGAACTTGCCCACCTTGCGCGGCGTGGCGATGCCCGCATTGAGACTGAGCAGCGCAAGCGGCGGCGTCTTGCCGTCGGGCTCGGGGTAGACGTAGGTGCGGAGCGCGCTGATCCGGTGCGTCGGCGCAACCAGCGCCCGCGTGAGGCCTTCGCCCGGCACGTAGCCGACATAACCGTCGCGGGAAAGCTGCACCCAAGCCCAGCCCTCGCTCTCGTCATAGACGGTCACGATCTCGCCGCGGAGCGCCTCGGTGTCGAGCGTGGCATCGAAGCGCGGCTCGCGGCGCAAAGGGAGCGACGGCGCCGCGACCTGGCGCGGCTCGCCCGTGACGAAGCGCCGCGACGCGACACGCCCGCGCAACGGCTCGGCCGCGAGGTCGTGGCGATAGGCATGGCGGCGCGGATCGGGGGGGACGGCGTCGATCACGATCCTTCGAGCTTTCGGCGAAAGAAGTGGAACAGCGCGCGGGCCCCTTGCGGCTCGCCGCCCTTCGGCCGGCCGGGCTGTTCGGCCGCGACCCAGCCGAAGATATCGAGATGGGCGAAGCGCTTGGCGTTGCGCACGAAGCGCTTGAGGAAGAGCGCGGCGATGACGGAGCCGGCGAACGACCCTTCGGAGACATGGCTCACATCGGCGACGGCGCTTTTCAGCTGCTTGTCGTAGGGCATCCAAAACGGCATGCGCCAGAAGGGATCGCCCACGGCCCGCCCCGATTCAAGCAGCTCCGCCGCGAACGCGTCGTCATCGGTATAAAGCGGCGG
>DASTKZ010000054.1:0-13786 GCA_035715445.1 Methyloceanibacter sp. | reverse complement strand
TCCAACCTCAATCTGGCGGCCTTCGCCAAAGCCGACGAGCTCAAGAAGCGCATCTGGTTCACGCTCGGCGCGCTCTTGATCTACCGGCTCGGAACCTACATCCCCATCCCCGGCGTCAATCCCGAGGCGCTCGCCGATATCTTCCGGCAGCAGCAGTCGGGCATCCTCGGCATGTTCAACATGTTCTCGGGCGGTGCAATCGGGCGCATGGCAATCTTCGCCCTCAACATCATGCCGTATATCTCGGCGTCGATTATCATTCAGCTTTTGACCACGGTCTCGCCGCATCTGGAGCAGTTGAAGAAGGAAGGCGAGCAGGGACGCCGGCAAATCAATCAATATACGCGCTACGGAACCGTGCTCCTTGCCGCGCTGCAGGGCTATGGCATCGCCATCGGGCTGGAGGGCGCGGGCAACGTCGTGCTCGATCCAGGCTGGTTCTTCCGCATCACCACCGTGATCACGCTCGTCGGCGGAACGGTGTTCCTGATGTGGCTCGGCGAGCAGATCACCGCGCGCGGCGTCGGGAACGGCATCTCGCTCATCATCTTCGCCGGCATCGTCGCGCAACTGCCGCATGCCATCGCCGGCACGCTCGAACTCGGCCGCCAGGGCGCGCTGTCCACGGCGCTCATCATCGGGCTTCTGGTCATGGCGGTGTTCGTGGTCGCATTCATCGTCTTCATGGAGCGGGCGCAGCGGCGGCTCTTGGTGCAGTACCCGAAGCGCCAGATCGGCAACCGCATGTTCCAGGGCGATTCCTCGCACCTGCCGCTCAAGCTCAACAGCGCGGGCGTCATTCCGCCGATCTTCGCCTCCTCGCTCCTGCTTCTGCCGATCACTATGGCGAATTTCTCATCCGGCCAGGGACCGGAGTGGTTGAACAGCATCACCGCGATGCTCGGAATGGGCCAGCCGCTCCACATCATTCTCTATGTGGCGATGATTGTCTTCTTCGCCTTCTTCTATACGGCCGTGGTTTTCAATCCGAAGGACACCGCGGAGAACCTGAAGAAGTATGGCGGGTTTCTCCCCGGCATCAGGCCCGGCGAGCGCACGGCGGAATACATCGACTATGTACTCACCCGGATAACCGTGGTCGGCGCGCTCTATCTTGCCGCTGTCTGCGTGCTACCTGAGCTGCTGATTTCTTACACGGGCGTGCCGTTTTATTTCGGCGGCACCTCGCTCCTCATCGTGGTGAGCGTCACCATGGACACGGTCGCGCAAATCCACAGCCATCTTCTCGCCCATCAATATGAGGGCCTGATCAAGCGGGCGCGGCTCAAAGGGGCAAGGCGGCGATGAATCTCGTCCTGCTCGGCCCTCCGGGCGCGGGCAAAGGGACGCAGGCCAAGCTCCTGGAAGAGTCCCGGTCGCTCGTCAAGCTATCGACCGGCGACATGCTCCGCGCCGCCGTTGCCGCCGGCACCGCCCTCGGCCGCAAGGCAGGCGAAATCATGAAGCGGGGAGAACTCGTGCCCGACGCGCTCGTCATCAATCTGATTGCCGAGCGTCTGGATGAGGACGGAGGCGCGCGCGGCTTCGTCCTCGACGGCTTCCCCCGTACCATAGCCCAGGCCGAGGCGCTCGACCGGCTGTTCAAGGAGCGCGGAAAGGCTGTCGACCGGGTCGTCGTCATGGAGGTGGACGACGAGGCGCTGGTTGCGCGCATTGCCGGCCGTTTTGCCTGCGCAAGTTGCGGCGAGACCTACCACGACACCAATAAGAGGCCGCGCGTGGAGGGCGTTTGCGATCGCTGCGGCGGCACCGAGTTCACCCGGCGTCCCGATGACAACGCGACGGTCGTGCGGGCACGGCTTAAGGCCTATCACGCCCAGACCGAGCCTCTGATCCACTACTACAGCGATCAGGGCAAGGTGGCGACAGTGGACGGGATGGCCGATATTGAGACAGTTGCCCGGGAAATCGGTGGGGCACTCGACGGAAGGCGATGAAAAAACGGGCGAAAACGGCCGGTTGACCTTGTCAAGCGGAATCGCTACATAAGCCCCGCCACATGGAAATGTGAACCGACCGGTCCCGGGGGGCAATGCCTGTCCGCGGTCGGTCTTGTGCGTTTAAGATTGACTATTCCGGCTTAGTTTTCAGCACGTTAGCCGTGCACGAGGAGACGACTACGTGGCCCGAATCGCAGGCGTGAACATCCCGACCAACAAGCGGGTCGAGGTGGCTCTGACATATATCCACGGGATTGGCGACGCCTTCGCCAAGCAGATTTGCACCAAGATCGCCATCCCACCGGATCGGCGCGTCAGCCAGTTGACCGAATCGGAGATCATGCAAATCCGCGAGGTCATCGATCACGACTATGTGGTGGAAGGCGATCTTCGCCGCGACGTCGCCATGAATATCAAGCGCTTGATGGATCTCGGCTGTTACCGGGGCTTGCGCCATCGCCGCGGGCTTCCCGTGCACGGTCAGCGCACGCATACCAATGCGCGAACGCGCAAAGGTCCGGCCAAGCCAATCGCCGGAAAGAAGAAGTAGGTTTCAGCGAGCCTGGCGCGAGCGTCGGCTCGCGTGCGGCGCAAATTCGTAAATGCGGGATTAGAGCATGGCCAAAGACAAAACGCGCGTCCGCCGCCGCGAGAAAAAGAACATCACCTCCGGCGTCGCCCATGTGCATGCAAGCTTCAACAACACGATGATCACCATCACCGATGCGCAAGGCAACGCCATCTCGTGGTCCTCGGCCGGCACGATGGGCTTCAAGGGATCGCGCAAATCGACCCCTTACGCCGCGCAGGTCGCCGCCGAAGACGCCGGCAAGAAGGCGATGGAACACGGAATGAAGAATCTCGAGATCGAAGTCAGGGGGCCTGGCTCGGGGCGCGAGTCGGCGCTGCGGGCGCTTCAGGCCGCAGGCTTCAATATCATCTCGATCCGCGACGTCACGCCCATCCCGCATAACGGGTGCCGGCCGCGCAAGCGCCGTCGCGTCTAAAGGGAAAGGCAGGCTAGGCCGCAAATGTTGCACGAGGATTTTCGGACGCTGGGGCAGGCCGCCCCGCTCATGGACCAAGAAAGGGCTTCACCGGTGCTGCAGAAGAACTGGCAAGATCTCATCAAGCCCACCAAGCTCAACGTCGTTCCCGGCCGCGACCCGGCGCGCTTGGCGACCGTCGTGGCCGATCCGCTTGAACGCGGCTTCGGGCTCACGCTCGGCAACGCGCTCCGCCGCGTGCTGCTGTCGTCGCTGCAAGGCGCCGCCATCACGTCGGTGCATATCGACGGCGTGCTGCACGAGTTCTCGTCGATCCCGGGCGTGCGCGAGGACGTCACCGATATCGTGCTCAACATCAAGGAAATCGCGCTCAGGCAGCATGCCGAGGGCGTCAAGCGCATGGTGCTCAAGAAGGAAGGTCCCGGGGTCGCCCGCGCCGGCGACATCGAAACCGGCGCCGATGTCGAGATCCTCAATCCCGATCACGTCATTTGCACGCTCGACCAGGGTGCTGCGATTCGCATGGAGTTCACCGCTGCGACCGGCAAGGGCTATGTGCCGGCGGAGCGCAACCGCCCCGACGACGCGCCGATCGGCTTCATCCCGGTCGATGCGCTCTACAGCCCCGTGCGCAAGGTGTCGTATCGCGTGGAGAACACCCGCGAGGGCCAGATCCTCGACTACGACAAGCTCACCATGGAGATCGAGACCGACGGTTCGGTCAGGCCCGAGGACACCGTCGCGCTCGCCGCGCGCATCGTGCAGGACCAGCTTTCGGTGTTCGTCAATTTCGAGGAGCCGAAGAAGGAAACGACGTTTGAGCGCCAGCCCGAGCTTGTGTTCAACGCCGCCCTGCTCAAGAAGGTGGACGAGCTCGAATTGTCGGTCCGCTCGGCCAACTGTCTCAAGAACGACAACATCGTCTATATCGGCGATCTCATCCAGAAGACCGAGGCCGAGATGCTGCGCACGCCGAATTTTGGCCGCAAGTCGCTGAACGAGATCAAGGAGGTGCTGGCCTCGATGGGGCTCCATCTCGGCATGGAAGTCCCGGACTGGCCGCCGGAGAATATCGAAGAGCTGGCCAAGCGCTTCGAGGATCACTACTAAACGGGAGTCGGACGTCAGCAATCTGATTGTTCTGACGACTGACGACGGATTGCTGAAAACCGAAGGTTCTTGCCTATGCGTCACCGTAACCAAGGCCGCAAGCTCAACCGCACCCCGACCCACCGGGCCGCGCTGCTTTCAAGTCTTGCCTCGGCGCTGATCAAGCACGAGCAGATTGCGACGACCCTGCCCAAGGCCAAGGAGCTGCGGCGGGTGACCGACCGGCTTATTACGCTGGCGAAGCGCGGCGATCTGCATGCGCGGCGTCTTGCCTTCGCCCGCATCAGGGACGAGGCGATGGTGGCGAAGCTGTTCGATACGCTTGGACCCCGCTACGCGGCCCGGCCCGGCGGCTATACGCGGGTGATGAAGGCCGGGTTTCGCTACGGCGACGCCGCGCCCATGGCCGTCATCGAGCTGGTCGATCGCGACACGGCCGCCAAGGGCCTCGACTCCGGACCGACGCAGAACGAACCTGAAGGCGACAAGGCCGCAGCCTAGGCTATCCGTCATTCCGGCATAAGCCAGAACTCGTCATTGCCGGGCTTGACCCAGCAATCCATTCCACTGATCGTTCCGCTTGTTGAGGCCTAACGGCATGGATGCCCGGATCAAGTTCGGGCATGACGCTTGAGAAGGCAGGATGAAGGCGCGCCGTTTTGCCGGCGCGCCTGTCTCAATCTAGTTCTTGTCGTCGTCGTCATCATCGCCGTCTTGCGGCGCGTCGTCGGGATGCGCCTTGTCCCAGGCGGCGAGCGCGTTCTTCTTGATGCCCTTGACGCCGTCACCGAGGATCCCCGTGACGATCTTCTTGGCATCCTCTTCGCTCGTTCCATCGGCGGCCTCGAACTCAGACTGCCAATAGATCACCGAACGGTCCTCTTCGTCATCAGCCTCGACCCAGAGCTTGGACGAGTAGTTCTTGATGGGGAGGGGGCTTTCGGTGATTTCGTAGGTGTAGGCGGTGTCTTCGGTACCGGTGAGCTTTTCTTTGATCTTGCCGCCATCCTTCAGCGTGAGCGTGCGGTAGGTCACGTCGCCGTCCTTGGTCTCCTCGCATTCGGCGACTGCAGGATGCCACGTCTTGATCGTGCAGAAGGTCTCGCCGGCGACGGCCCAGACTTCGGCGGGCAGGCCGGGCGCCTCGATCCTCTTCTTCACGGTGATGGCGTAGGCCGGACCGCCGCAAATCGCGACGGCAACGCCGGTGGCCAGGGCAAATTTCATAATACGCATGCGTTTCTCTCCACTTTGGCTTGTTGAATAGTCGCAAGAGCGCGCCCGGGCGCATCTTATTGAAAAGACAGGGGTGAGCAAGCCCCGAGGGGCGCTAATCGGCCGTATTCGGGGCGAGCTTCATGCGTTATAGGAAACGCGCGGGGCATGAGGTTAGGGCATGAGCGAAGATGGCAGTCGTGGCAAAATGGTTGGGTAATCTGGCAATAAGGACGCTGCCGGCGCTTGCCGCGCTTCTTGCGCTCGCCCTTCCCGCGAACGCTCAGCGCGCGGTGCCGGAGAGCGCGGTCACGCTGAAGCAGTCATTTGCTCCCGTGGTGAAGCGAGCGGCGCCCGCGGTGGTCAACGTCTATGTCCGTCACCGCGTCGAACAGATGGTCTCCCCGTTTTTCAATGATCCGTTTTTCGGCCGGCTGTTCGGCGAGCGTTTCGGCATCCCGCGCGAGCGCATCGAGAATTCGCTCGGTTCCGGCGTGCTCGTCAGAGCCGATGGCGTCGTCGTCACCAACAACCACGTTATCCAGGGAAGCGGCGAGGCGGACATCACCGTAGCCTTGTCCGACGGGCGGGAGTTTCCGGCGAAGACGATCCTCAAGGACGAGCAGACCGACCTTGCGGTGCTTCGTCTTGAGGCCGAGGGCGTGAAGTTCCCATCGATCCGCTTCAACGATTCGGACGGCCTCGAAGTCGGCGACATCGTGCTCGCTATCGGTGATCCGTTCGGCGTCGGGCAAACGGTGACGAGCGGCATCGTCTCGGCGCTTGCCCGAACGCAAGTCGGCATCTCCGACTATCAGTTCTTCATTCAGACGGATGCCGCCATCAATCCCGGCAATTCGGGCGGCGCGCTCGTGGACATGGACGGGCTTCTGGTGGGGATCAATACCGCGATTTTTTCCAAGAGCGGCGGCTCGCACGGCATCGGATTTGCGATTCCGTCCAACATGGTGCGGCTCGTGGTCGAGTCGGCGCTGAAAGGCGGCAAGGTCCAGCGGCCCTGGCTTGGCGCCGCGCTGCAAAAGCTCACGCCCGATATCGCCGACTCGCTTGGGCTCGAGGCGCCTTCGGGCGCGCTTGTCGCCAAGGTTCACGCCAAGGGCCCGGCAGCGAAAGCGGGCTTGCGCGCCGGCGACGTCGTGGTGAGCGTGGACGAAAAGCCGGTTCAGAACCCGGAGGGGTTCGAGTACCGCTTCGTGACCAAAGGCATCGGCGGCTCGGCCGAGCTCGGCGTCGTGCGCAAGGGGCAGAAGGTCAAGGCCAATATTGTTCTCGTCGCGCCGGTCGAGGACCCGCCCCGGGATGCGCGCGGCTTGACCGGGCGTCATCCGCTTGCGGGCTGCAAAGTCGCGAACCTCTCGCCTGCGGTCGCCCAGGAAGTCGGCATGGACGACGACACCCGTGAAGGGGTCGTGGTTCTCGAGGTCGAGCAACGGACGCCCGCGGCGCGGCTCGGCGTCAGGCGCGGCGACATCGTCGTTGCCGTCAATGACGAGAAGGTGACATCGGTGGCGCAACTCGATCAGGTTCTTGCCGGTTCGGGCGGGGGGTGGCGCCTCTCGGTCGAACGGGGCGGCAAGCTGTTCAATATCGCGATTCAAGGCTGAGCGATGAAGAAAGCCGCGGCCACGCTGTTCGAAGCTGCCGGGCTCGCTGAGAGCGCGCCGCGCCCGCTGGCCGATCGCTTACGGCCCGGCGCGCTCGCCGAGGTGATTGGTCAGGATCATCTCCTCGGCGAGCAGGGCATGCTGTCTCGCATGGTCAAGGCCGGGCGGCTCTCCTCGGTGATCTTCTGGGGCCCGCCGGGCACCGGCAAGACCACCGTGGCGCGCCTCCTCGCCGAGGTCACCGACCTCCATTTCGAGCAGCTCTCGGCCATTCATTCCGGCGTGCAGGATTTGCGCAAGGTCTTCGACGCGGCGAAAGCCCGCCGCGAGGAAGGGCGCGGCACGCTGCTCTTCATCGACGAGATCCACCGCTTCAACCGCTCCCAGCAGGACGCCTTCCTGCCGCACATGGAAGACGGCACGATCGTGCTCGTCGGCGCCACCACCGAGAACCCGTCCTTCGAGCTCAATTCGGCGCTCCTGTCGCGGGCAAGCGTGCTCACCTTCAAGCGCCTCGACGATGCGGCGGTCGAGACGCTCCTTGCTCGCGCCGAAGCTCATACGGGACGCAAGCTGCCTTTGACGCAAGATGCGCGCGAAGCGCTCATCACCATGGCGGACGGCGACGGACGCGGCGCCATCAATCTTGCCGAGGACGTGTTCTTGGCCGAGGGTGCGGGCGCCAAAGTGCCGCTCGACCGCGAAGCGCTCATCGCGCTGGTGCAGCGGCGGGCTCCGATTTACGACAAGAGCCAGGACGGCCATTACAATCTTATCAGCGCGCTGCACAAATCGGTGCGCGGGTCGGACCCCGACGCCGCGCTCTATTGGCTCGCCCGCATGCTCGCGGGCGGCGAGGATCCGCTCTATATCGCGCGACGGCTGGTGCGGATGGCGATCGAGGATATCGGGCTCGCCGACCCGAACGCGCTCCTGCAGGCGATCGCGGCCAAGGACACTTACGATTTTCTCGGCAGCCCCGAAGGCGAGCTCGCGCTGGCGCAAACCACGATCTATCTGGCGCTCGCGCCGAAATCGAACGCTGCTTACGTCGGGTTCGGCGGGGCGCGGCGCGCGGCCGAGGAGGGCGGTTCGCTTCTGCCGCCGAAGCACATTCTCAATGCTCCGACGCGGCTGATGAAAGAAGAGGGCTACGGCGAGGGCTACGCCTACGATCACGACGCGGACGAGGCGTTCTCGGGCCAGAACTACTTCCCCGACGGCATGGCGCGGCAGAGTTTCTATGCGCCCACGGTCTACGGCTTCGAAACGGAGCTGAAAGCGCGCCTCGACCGCTTCGCCGCGGTGCGCAAGAAGAGGCGAGCCTGATCGTGAGAACGCTGCTCGTCGTCGCATCGGGGGGCGCGATCGGCGCCGCAGCGCGCTATCTCGTCGGCGTCGGCTCGGCGCGGCTGTTGGGCTACGGCTTTCCCTACGGCACCCTTGCCGTCAACGTTTCCGGCTGCCTCCTGATGGGTCTCCTGATCGAGGCCATGGCGCTGCGCTGGAACATTCACAACGATCTTCGCGCGTTTCTCACCGTCGGCATATTGGGCGGGTTCACCACGTTTTCCGCGTTCTCGGCCGAGTTCGCGCTGCTCGTCGAGCGGCACGACTATCTCGCCGCCGCCATTTACATGATCGCCTCGGTTGGGCTTTCGATCGGCGCGCTGTTCGCGGGGCTTGCCATCGTGCGGGCGCTCTAGCCATGGCGCGCGTCGTGACGAAGGACGTCGCGACCGGCGAGGACGGTATGCGCCTCGACCGCTGGTTCAAGAGCCATTACCCCGAGCTTCCCCACAGCCGGCTCGAGAAGTTGTTGCGGACGGGGCAGGTCAGGGTCGATGGCGCGCGCGCCAAGTCGAGCACGCGGCTCGCTCACGGCCAAAAAGTTCGCGTCCCGCCTTTGCCCGATGTCCCGCCGCCGCCATCGCCAGGACGCCGCCTGTCCAAGTCCGACCGCGATTTTCTCGCGTCGATCACCCTCTACGAGGACGACGACCTCCTCATCCTCAACAAGCCGCCGGGCATCGCCGTACAGGGCGGAACCAAGACGCCGCATCATATCGACCGCCTGCTCGAAGGCTTGGGCGACGGGCCCGAGACACGGCCGCGGCTCGTGCACCGGCTCGACCGCGACACCTCGGGTGTGCTGGTGGTGGCCAAGCGCCGTGCCGTCGCCGCCAAGCTCGGCCGCGCTTTCCAGACCCGCTCGGTGCGGAAGATCTATTGGGCGCTTCTCCGCGGCGTGCCCAAGCCGCACCAGGGCAAGATCGAGGCGGCGCTGGTCAAGGCGCAAGGCCCCGAGGGCGACCGGGTGCGGAAGGCGCGTCCCGGCGAGCAGGACGTGGCGCAATCGGCGGTGACGCACTACGCCGTGGTGGACCGGGCCGGGCAGCACGTCGCCTTCGTCTCGCTCAAGCCCGTCACCGGCCGGCAACACCAGCTTCGCGCCCACATGGCCATCATCGGCCATCCGATCCTGGGCGACACGAAGTATCCAAGCGGCGCCGAACTCCCGGACGGCGTCGAGAATAAGCTCTACCTCCATGCGCGGCGTATCAGCTTTCCCCATCCGGCGGGGGAGGGAGTGGTGGACGTCACCGCGCCGCTCCCCGAGCATATGAAGAACAGCTTTGCCCTTTTTGGCTTTCAGGACGGCGCGGAGGCCGATCCGTCGCCCTGAGGCGTTATGATGGAGGCGGCCCTACCCGGCACAGCAGAAGGCGAGACCTCGATGCATCCAAGACCAAGTTGGTTCGCGCGTTTCGCGCAGAAAGTCTCTCACGTCACCGGACGACCGAACGCCTTCATCCTCGCGGTGGCGGCGATCGTCGTCTGGGCCGTCACGGGACCCTTCTTCGGCTTCAGCGACACGTGGCAGCTCGTCATCAACACGGCGACCACGATCATCACTTTCCTCATGGTGTTCGTGATCCAGAACACGCAGATCCGCGACACTATCGCCATGCAGATCAAGCTCGACGAGCTCATTCGCGTGACGCGCACGGCAAGCAACAAGCTGCTCGATCTGGAAGAGCTCGACGACCGCGAGCTTGAGTCGTTGCGCCAGACCTACGAGAAGCTCGCGCAGGAAATTCCGCATCACGGAGCGCGGGCCGGCCGGAAGCCGTCGCCAGGGCGCTAGCGCATGGACGATCCCGGCACGACCGCCGCCGCGCTCCCCAAGCGGTTCTACCAACGCGTCGATGTGGCGGATCGCGCCGGGGGTTTTGCGCTCCTGCTCGACGACAAGCCCGTGCGCACGCCGGGCAAGAAACAGCTTCTGTTGCCGTCGCGCGGCCTTGCCGAAGCGGTTGCCGAGGAGTGGCGGGCGCAAAAGGAGCGCATCGACCCCGCCGCCATGCCGCTGACCAAGCTCGCCAATAGCGCCATCGACGGCGTGAAGGGGCGCGAAGACGACGTGATCGGTGACATCGTCAACTATGCCGGCTCCGATCTCCTGTGCTACCGGGCGGAGGGTCCGCGCGGACTGGTCGAGGCGCAGCGGGCGCATTGGGACCCGGTGCTCGCCTGGGCCAAATCGGGGCTCGGCGCGCCGTTTGTCCTCGCCGAGGGCATCGTCCATGTGGCCCAGCCGCAAGCCTCGCTCGACCGCTTGAGGGAAGCGCTCAAGGCGCAAGCCCCGTTCGGCGTTGCCGCGCTCCACGTGATGACGGGGCTCACCGGCTCCGCGCTTCTCGCCCTTGCCGTGGCGCTTGGACGGATGACCTCCGAGGAGGCGTGGAAGGCGGCCCATGTCGATGAGGATTGGCAGATCGCCCAATGGGGCGAGGACGCGGAAGCTGCCGCGCGGCGCGCGGCGCGCCGGCGCGATTTTGATGCCGCCGCCCGCGCGCTCGCGCTGCTCAAGGACTAACGTTCGAAAGGGAAGGGGGACGAATAAAGGACCGGCATTTGCGGGACTCAAGGCCCATGCTATGCACCGTCCAGCGGAGTCGTCACCCGAGGCGGTGCCATGAAGGAAGTCCTTGAAGAACTTGAGATTCGCCGCGACAAGGCGCGGGTCGGCGGCGGGGGTGCCCGCATCGAGGCGCAGCATGCCCGCGGCAAGCTCACCGCGCGCGAGCGGCTCGATCTCCTGCTCGATGAGGGCTCATTCGAGGAGTTCGACATGTATGTCGAGCACCGCTGCATCGATTTCGGCATGGAGAAGACGCGCGTGCCCGGCGACGGCGTGGTCACCGGCTGGGGCACCATCAACGGCCGCGTCACCTACGTCTTCGCCAAAGACTTCACCGTGTTCGGCGGCTCGCTGTCGGAATCCCACGCCGAAAAGATGGTGAAGATCCAGGACATGGCGCTCCGGAACCGAGCCCCGATTATCGGCCTGTTCGATGCCGGCGGCGCGCGCATCCAGGAGGGCGTGGCGGCGCTCGGCGGCTATGGCGAGGTGTTCTTGCGCAACGTGCTCGCCTCGGGCGTGATCCCGCAAATCTCGCTCATCATGGGGCCTTGCGCCGGGGGCGATGTCTATTCGCCGGCCATGACCGACTTCATCTTCATGGTCAAAGACACCTCCTACATGTTCGTGACCGGCCCCGACGTGGTGAAGACGGTGACGAAGGAAGAAGTCACGGCGGAGCAGTTGGGGGGCGCTGTGGTCCACACGACGAAGTCGTCGATCGCCGACGGCGCTTACGAGAACGACGTCGAGGCGCTGCTGCAGATGCGGCGGCTGATGGATTTCCTCCCGTCGAGCAATCTGTCCGGCGTGCCCGAGCTTCCCAGCCGCGACCCGTGGGACCGCATGGAGAAGTCGCTCGACACGCTGATCCCCGACAATCCGAACAAGCCGTACGACATGAAAGAGCTGATCCACAAAGTCGTGGACGAGGGCGACTTCTTCGAGATCCAGGAGAGCTTCGCCCGCAACATCGTCGTGGGCTTCGCCCGCATGGAAGGGCGCACGATCGGCGTCGTCGCCAACCAGCCGATGGTGCTCGCCGGCGTGCTCGATTCCGACGCCTCGCGCAAAGCCGCGCGCTTCGTGCGCTTCTGCGATTGTTTCAACATTCCGCTCGTCACCTTCGTCGACGTGCCCGGCTTCCTGCCCGGCACCGACCAGGAATATGGCGGGCTCATCAAGCACGGCGCCAAGCTCCTGTTCGCCTTCACCGAGGCGACGGTGCCGAAAGTCACCGTCATCACCCGCAAAGCCTATGGCGGCGCCTACGACGTTATGTCGTCGAAGCATATCAGGGGCGACGTGAACTACGCCTGGCCGTCGGCCGAGATCGCGGTGATGGGGGCCAAGGGCGCGGTCGAGATTCTGTACCGCGCCGAGCTCGGCGATCCGGCCAAGATCAAGAAGCGCATCGACGAGTATCAGGCGCGCTTCGCCAATCCGTTCGTCGCGGCCGAGCGCGGCTATATCGACGAGGTAATCCTGCCGCACGGCACGCGCAAGCGCATCGCCCGCGCGCTCCAGATGCTGCGCAACAAGCGCGTCGAGAATCCCTGGAAGAAGCACGACAACATCCCGCTCTAATTTCCCTCGCTCTTTGGGAAGGAAAAAATGCATCCTTCGAGACGGTCGCGTTCCGCGCCCTCCTCAGGGTGAGGTACAATTGGAAATCCGTCATGCTGAGGTGAGCCCGAAGGGCGCCTCGAAGCACGACGGTTTCGCGGCGAGCTTCTCTCTTCCCCTCTCCCCCAAGGGGAGAGCGGGAAAGAGAGGCTGTGGGGTTCGACGGGCTAGGTCTTCACCGGTCCGTTGTTGGCTTGAGACGGTGGGCGAGCGCGATCAGGTTCGCCTCGTCCTGCGGCGTGGAGGAGGGCACCTGGCTGTCCTGGATCGCTTCGCGGGTGACCCGATCGAACTGCTCCAGTTGCGCCAGAATCCGGCTGCCGAGCTCCAAATATTGCTGACGGATCAAGCCGAGCCGGCAGCGAAGCTCTTCGTTCGACGCGCTCAAGGCCACCAATTCGCGCTGCTGAGTATTGACGCGGTCCCGCAGAGCCTCGCGGTCGGCGATGAGGTGCTGGATCGCCGCCGCTCCGGCAAGGGCGACGCTTTCGATGCTGTCCTCGGAGCCGCTCTCGGAGAAATGGGCTTGCGGCTTCGGCGTTATGATCTGTCGCAGGGTTTCAATCATTGCAACCAACTCCGTGTCGTCGGCGGGACGGGGCGATTTGGTGCCGGAGCATTGGGATCAACATTCGCGCAAAATTGTGAAGTTGCGCGCCGTCGCTGGAGCTTTTCTTTTGTCATGATGAATCGGGACATTAACCGCGTCTGGCCGCGCGGAGGGCTCCCGCCGGGCAGGGCAATCGGGGGTGGTCGAGGCCCCGGTCTCGGGCTAATTTCTCAGGCTCGCGAGGGGTACGGGGATGCGCTTAGGCGCCCTGGTAACGGTCCTATTGGGGTTCTTGGCCGCCATACCAATGGCGGGCGGGCTTGCGCGCGCTCAAACCCAGGACCAGGTCAAGGCGCCGCCTGCGCCGGCCGAGGCATCCCCGGCCACGGCTTCGCCCGCTGCGGCCTTAGGTGACCCGGTCGTGGCGGCGATCAGGGCGAAGCTCGCAGATCCCACCGCGGCCAAGGACGCACATCCGGGCGATCTCACGGCGCTCACGGAATTCTACGCATCGCGAGGCGGGCCCGCGCTTTGGGTCACCGAAATGGGCTTTTCGGCCAACGGTCAGCAAGTTCTGTTCGAGATCGAGAAGGCCGACGCCTGGGGGCTCGACCCGGCGTCCTTCATCCTTCCGCGCTCCGACGCGCTCACCGCGACTCCGCAAGCGGAAGCCGAAGCCGAACTCGCGCTCGACCTCGCCATTTTGAAATATGCGCGCTACGCCCGCGGCGGACGCTTCACTCCGGCGAAGGTTAGCGCGCTGTTCG
>DASTKZ010000053.1:0-3670 GCA_035715445.1 Methyloceanibacter sp. | reverse complement strand
TTGTCATGCTGTTCAGGGTCGGCGATTTCACCGCCATGATCGCGATCGTGCTCTATGCGCTCGCGCCCGCCATACGCTACACTGCGCACGGAATTCGCGACGTGCAGCCTTCGCTGGTCGAGGCCGGGACGGCCGCCGGCTGCACGCCGCGTCAGCTCTTGACCAAGATCCGCCTCCCGCTTGCGGCGCCTGTCATTCTTCTCGGGATCAATCAGACCGTGATGCTCGCAATCTCGATGCTCGTCATCACCGCGCTCGTCGGAACCCGCGACCTCGGCCAGGAGGTCTACATCGCCTTGACCAAGGCCGACACCGGGCGCGGGATCGTGGCCGGTCTCTGTGTCGCGGCCATTGCCATCATCGCCGACCGTCTGATCCAGACCGCCGCGCGGCGTCTCGCCGCCAAGCGGGGAGGGCGCGTGCATGAGGGGTGATACGGAATCCTCGCGGCTGACGGAGCGGATTGCCGCGCTGTCGATCTGGTCGGGGCGCGTGGACCCGAAGCCGCTCGCCGGCGGCATCACCAACCAAAATTTCAAGGTCGAGGACGGCGGTCGCCGCTACGTCGTGCGCGTCGGCCACGATCTCTTGGTTCACGGCGTCGTGCGCTCAACCGAGCTTGCCGCAAGCCGCGCCGCGCATCTCGCGGGCTTGAGCCCGGCCGTGGTGCACGCGGAGCCCGGCATTCTTGTCCTCGACTTCATCGAGGGCCGCACCTTCACCGCCGAGGACGTGCGCAAACCCGCCAATCTCGAGCGTCTGATCGATATCGTCCGGCGCTGCCACCGCGACGTTCCGCAACACTTGCGTGGGCCCGCCGCGATGTTCTGGGTGTTCCATGTCGTCCGCGACTACGGGCACACGCTTCGCGAAGGCAAGAGCCTACACCTTTCGATGCTGCCCGATCTTCTCGCCCGCGCGGACAGGCTCGAAGCCGCCGTCGGACCGATCGAGGTCGTATT
This sequence comes from Methyloceanibacter sp., assembly GCA_035715445.1. GTDB lineage: Bacteria > Pseudomonadota > Alphaproteobacteria > Rhizobiales > Methyloligellaceae > Methyloceanibacter. The sequence continues at coordinate 2,708 of DASTKZ010000053.1, read as the reverse complement.
CGGACACAACGATCTGCTTGCAGCGAACTTCATCGACGACGGGAAGCGGCTCTGGCTGCTCGATTGGGAATATGCCGGGTTCAACTCGCCGCTCTTCGATCTCGGCGGCCTCGCCTCCAACAGCGAGCTCTCCCGCGAGCAGGCGGAGCAGGCGCTTGCGCTCTATTTCGGCAGGCCGGTTGACGACGAATTGCGCCGCCGCGCCGCCGCCATGACCGCGGCCTCTCTTTTGCGCGAAACCATGTGGAGCATGGTCTCGGAAATCCACTCGACCGTCGATTTCGACTACGCGGCCTACACGGCCGAAAACCTGCGGCGCTTTGAGGCCGCTTACGCCGCCTTTGACGCCGTGGAGAACGCATGAGCGAGCTTCCCGCCTCGGCGAAGATTGTCATCGTCGGCGGCGGCATCGTCGGCTGTTCGGTGGCCTACCATCTCGGCAATATGGGCCTGACCGACACGCTCCTGCTCGAACGCGGCAAGCTGACCTGCGGCTCGACCTGGCACGCCGCCGGGCTTGTCGGACAGTTGCGCACGAGCGCCAACATCACCCAGCTCCTCGGCTACTCCGTCGCGCTCTACGAGAAGCTCGAGCAGGAAACCGGGCTCGCGACGGGATGGAAGCGCAATGGCGGCCTACGCCTCGCCTGCAATCCGGAGCGCTGGACCGAGGTGAAGCGGCAGGCGACCACCGCCACCTCTTTCGGGCTCGACATGCATCTCTTGACCCCGAAGGAAGCGCAAGATTTGTGGCCCATGATGCAGATCGACGACGTCGTCGGCGCGGCCTTTCTCCCGACCGACGGGCAGGCGTCGCCCTCGGACATCACCATGTCGCTCGCCAAGGGCGCGCGCATGGCCGGCGTCAAGATTGCCGAAGGCGTTGCGGTCACCGGCATCGAGGTCGAGAGCGGCCGCGTGCGCGCGGTCGTCACCGATCAGGGGCGCATCGCTTGCGACAAGCTCGTGATCTGCGCCGGCCAATGGTCGCGCGCGCTCGGTCGCATGGCGGGCGTCAACGTTCCGCTCGTTCCGGTGCAGCATCAATATCTCATCACCGAGCCGATCGCGGGCGTCGCGTCGAATCTGCCGACGCTGCGCGATCCGGACCGTCTTACCTATTGGAAGGAGGAGGTCGGCGGCCTCGTCATGGGCGGCTACGAACCGAACCCCAAGCCCTGGGCGATCGACGGCTTGCCCGACGGGTTCGAGTTCCAGCTTCTCGATACCGACCTCGACCATTTCGAGCCGCTGCTCGAGCTTGCGGCGGGGCGCGTGCCGGCGATGCAGACGGCGGGCATCAGGGAGTTCATCAACGGCCCCGAAAGCTTCACGCCCGACGGCAATTTCATCCTCGGCGAGGCGCCCGAGACGCGGGGCGTCTTTGTCGGGGCGGGCTTCAACGCTTTCGGCATCGCCGCCGGCGGTGGCGCCGGCATGGTGCTCGCCGAATGGGTCGCCAAGGGCGAGCCGCCTTACGATCTCTGGCCGGTGGATATTCGCCGCTTCGGCAAGAACCATCTCGACACGAACTGGGTGCGCACCCGCACGCTCGAGGCCTATGCCAAGCACTACGCCATGGCCTGGCCGCACGAGGAGTATCGCTCGGGCCGCCCGCTGCGCCGCTCGCCGCTTTACGACCGGCTGAAAGCGCAAGGGGCATGCTTCGGCGAGAAGCTCGGCTTCGAGCGGCCGAACTGGTTTGCCGATCTTGCGCGGGGCGAGAAGGCCGAAGACGTCTACACCTATGAGCGGCCGAACTGGTTCGATGCGGTTGGCCGCGAGCACAAGGCGGCCCGCGAGCGGGTCGCGCTGTTCGACCAGACCTCGTTCGCGAAGTTTCTCCTGACCGGACCGGACGCCGAGAAGGCGTTGTCCTGGATTGCGGCGAACGACGTGGCGAAGCCGCCGGGTCATCTCGTCTATACGCAGATGCTGAACGCGCGCGGCGGGATCGAGTGCGACTTGACCGTCGCGAGGCTCGCTCGGGACGAATATTACATCGTCACCGGCACGGGCTTCGCCACGCACGACTTCGACTGGATCGCGCGCTCGATCCCCGAAGGGCTTGACGCGCGCCTAATCGACGTCACCTCGTCTTACGCCGTGCTGTCAGTCATGGGCCCGAAGTCGCGCGACCTGCTGCAAAGCCTGAGCGAGAACGATCTTTCCAATGCTGCCTTCCCCTTCGGGCGGGTGAGACGGATCACGGTCGCGGGCGCGCCGGTTCTTGCGCTTCGTGTCACCTATGTCGGCGAACTCGGCTTCGAGCTGCACATTCCCGTCGAATTCGCCGCGAGCCTCTACGAGGCGCTGATGGAGGCGGGACAGAGGCATGGCATCGCCAATGCCGGCTACCGCGCCATCGATTCACTTCGGCTCGAGAAGGGTTACCGGGCCTGGGGCGCCGACATCGGTCCCGACCACTCGCCGCTCGTGGCCGGTCTCGGCTGGGCGGTGAAGCTAAAAGGGGACACCCAATTCCAAGGACGCGCCGCGCTCGAGTCTCAGCTCAACAAGCGGCTGCCGCGGCTCCTTGCCGGGTTCACTGCCGATCCATCGGTTCTCTTGCTCGGGCGCGAGACAATCTATCGCGACGGCAAGCGCGTGGGCTGGCTGACAAGCGGCGGCTACGGACATACGATCGGCCGCGCCATCGGCTACGGCTATGTCCGCGATGCCGAGAACGGCGTGACGCGCGACGAATT
>DASTKZ010000052.1:0-7633 GCA_035715445.1 Methyloceanibacter sp. | reverse complement strand
GATCGCAACATCACCATCGAGCTGACGCCTGAGGCCAATAAGTGGCTGGCCGAGCGGGGCTACGACGACAAGTTCGGCGCCCGGCCGCTCGCCCGCGTCATCCAGGAGCACATCAAGAAGCCGCTGGCCGAAGAGATCCTGTTCGGCGCGCTGAAGGATGGCGGCATCGTCCGGGTTCTGGTCGAGGAGAAGGGGACCGAGAAGTCTCTCGGCTTCGAGTATCTCAAGCCCGATACGCCGGTGAGGCCCCGCGATCTCGAGGCGAGCGAGGACGAGGCCGAAGGCGATGGCAAGGGACCGCCGAAATCGCGCGGTCCGAAGCCGCGCGCCAAACGCGGGTCGCGTAAGCCCAAGCCCGCGCGCGAGCGGAGCGTCGGCGGGAGCCTCGTGCCTAAGGTTCCCCTCGGCACGAAATAGCGGCTTATTCCCAAGAAACTAAGTCATCGCCGGGCTTGACCCGGCGATCCAGTAATCCCGGCGTTTGCTTCGTAACTTCGTCAGAGGTTACTGGATGCCCGATTGCGCGGGCATGACATTGGGCGAGGGGGGGTTTTGGATCACCCCTTCAGTTCCGCTCGGATTTTCTCGACGGTGGCGGCGAGCACGGCCTGGTCCTCCATCTTTCCCGCGTGCGGCTTCAACGCCTCGCCCTCCTTGCGCGGAATGATGTGGACGTGAAGGTGGAACACGGTCTGGCCGGCGGCGGCGCCATTGAATTGCTGAATGAGGACGCCTTCCGCGCCCATGGCGTCCTTGATTTTCGGCGCGAGCTTCTGCACCACACCCATGAGCTTGGCGAGGCCTGCCGGCGAAATGTCGAAGAAATCGCGCGCCTTCTCCTTGGTGACGACGAGAGCGTGGCCTTGGGCGCGCGGCATGATGTCGAGGAAGGCGAGCGTGTCGGCATCCTCGTAAATCTTGTGGCAGGGGATCTCGCCCCTCAGCACCTTGGCGAAGACGTTGTTCTCATCGTAGGCCATGGGCGCACCTCGCTTCGAATCCCTGAATCATTTCGAATCTTTAGCGGCGTATCGTCAATCGGGAAGTGAAGTGCCGCCGGACTTGCGGTAAGGCGATTCCGCGCAAAGAGCCGCAATCTCGCGCGAGACCGCCAGGCGTTCCCGCTTCAGATAATCGGCGACGGCGCGACGCAAACCCGGATCAGCAATGTAATGCGCGCTGTAGGTCTCGACCGGCAGATAGCCGCGCGCGAGCTTGTGCGCCCCTTGCGCGCCCGCTTCCACCCGCGCGAGCTTCCTCGCGATGGCGAATTCGATCGCCTGGTAGTAGCAGACCTCGAAATGGAGGAAGGGATGGTGCTCGACGCCGCCCCAGTAGCGGCCATAGAGCGCGTCCTCGCCGATGAAGTTGAGCGCGCCCGCGACATAGCGGCCAGAACGCTTGGCGAGAATGAGCGCCATGCGCTCGGCCATGCTTGCCGCGAGCAGGCTGAAGCACTCCCGCGTCAGATAGGGCGAGCCCCATTTGCGCGAGCCCGTGTCGATGTAGAAAGCGAAGAAGGCGTCGAGATGCGCCTCGCTGATGTCGCTGCCCGTCAGCCATTCGATGGCAACGCCGTCTTGGAGTGCCTCGCGGCGCTCTCTCCTGATAGCCTTTCGCTTGCGCGAGGCGAGCGTCTCGAGGAAATCGTCGAAGGTCGAATAGCCTTCGTTCCGCCAGTGGAATTGCTGGTCGGTCCGCTTGAGGCAGCCGATCTCGCCCGCAAGCGCCCATTCCTCACGGGTGGGGAAGGTGATGTGCAGGGAGGAAAGGCCGAGCCGGTCGGTGAGCTCGATCGCGGCCTGCAACAGGAGCGCTTCGTGCTCCTTGCGGTTCGCGCCCGCGCGAACGAGGAGGCGCTTGCCGGTGACGGGCGTGAAGGGAACCGAGGCCTGAAGCTTCGGATAGTAGCGTCCGCCCGCGCGCTCATAGGCCTCGGCCCAGCCGTGATCGAACACGTATTCCCCGAGCGAGTGCGATTTGACGTAGCAGGGCATGCAGCCGAGGAGTCTCCCTCGGCGATCTTCCAGCAGGAGGTGATGCGGCAGCCAGCCGGTCGCGCGAGTGGCCGAACCGCTGTCCTCCAGAGCCATAATAAAATCGCGCGAGATAAATGGGTTAGCGGGGTCGAATGACCCTTGCGCGCAAGCGTTCCAATCCGCCCCGGGGATATCGCGCATGCGCGCTGCGACACGGACCGAAAATCTCTCCGCTCCACTTTCGCCCTCGGCGGCGGCCCGGTTCTGTTCGATATCGCCCACGGCTAGGGTTTGATCCCTTCGAAGATCATGGCGTCGGCATAGCGAAGCGCGCGGTCGCGCTCTTCATCGGTGCGCACGGTCCAGGTGAGAAGCGGCAACCCGAACAGGTTCCGCGCGATGAGCGGCGCGAGCGCCGGCAGCGCCCTGATATCGTAGGCGATGAAGTGGGGCCAAGCGATGGCGGCGCTCAAGAGATGGCGCATGGCGAAGCGCTCGCCCGCGGTGAGCCAGGTCCAATTGTCGCGCCGGTTGAACCGCTCGGCGACCAGTCCGCGCGGCAGGCTTTCGGCGGCCTTGCGAAAGGCGGCGAGCGCATGAGGGTCGAACGACATCACCGCGACCGGCCCTTTGTACGTCGCGAGCATGGCGGCAATGTTGGCCTCGAACTTGCCCTCGCGCGTCCAAGTGCTCTTCACCTCGAGAAGGAGCGGCACGCGCCCGTTAACGAGGCTGAGCAGGGCGGGGAGGGTGAGGATGCGGTCATTGCTGTTTCGCAAGGCAATGCCGGAAAGCGCCTCGGCGCTCCGCTTGGCGACGGGGCCCTTCTCGGCCGTGAGCCGGTCGAGCCTCGCGTCGTGAAACACAATCGGCATGTGGCCGGCGGCGCATTGCACGTCGACTTCGACGGCAAGGCCCTTGCCCATGGCGGCGCTCACCGCCGATGCGCTGTTCTCGACGATGCCCTTGGCGGCATCGTGCAAGCCGCGATGGGCGATCGGCCGCTTCAGCCAATAGAGTTCGGCCATGGGATACGCTCAAAGCCGGTGGGGCTCAGTCTATCGCAAAAATCGCATCGACCTCGACCGCGGCGTCGAGCGGCAGGCTCGCGCAGCCGACGGCGATCCGCGTGTGAATGCCCTTGTTGCCGAGGATCTCGACCATCAGGTCCGACGCGCCGTTGAGCACCTTGGGGTGGTCGGCAAAGCCGGGCGCCGAATTGACGAAGCCGTTGAGGCGCACAAGCTGGACGATGCGGTCGAGGTCGCGCAGCGCGGCTTTGGCTTGCGCGAGGATGTTGAGGGCGCAAAGCCGCGCCGCCTCGCGCCCCTTGGCGAGGTCAAGCTCGGCGCCGACCTTGCCGGCAATTGCGACCTTGCCGTCAACGAGCGGCAACTGGCCGGAAATGAAGAGTTGGCGGTCGAGGTGAAGGAAGGGGACATAGCTGCCGATCGCAGCCCTCGCCTCGGGAAGAACGAGGTCAAGCGCCTTCAGACGTGCTTCGATCTCTCCCACCATGGGGCCTCCCTTCGGCCTTGAGCGCAGTCGCTAAAGGCCTTAGACCATTGAGCATATCCGATCCCCACGCAAGAAGCCCCGAATGGCCGCCTCTTGTCCGGCTATGCCGTTGGTGCGAAAAAACGCGTTCCCCGGCGATCCGTCCGGGGTGCAGGACCTAGAGATGGAACGCATAGACCGTCTTTGCCGTGGGCTATTATGGGCGCTGCCAGTGGCCTTGCCGCTCGCCGCGGCCCAGTCCGGCCCCGCTCAGGCGCTCGCCGGGAGCGAGCCGAACAGGCTCGTGGCGCACCGGGCCATCTATGAGATGAAGCTCGACGATGCCCATTCGGTCTCGGGCGTCACCGGCATCACCGGCATCGACGGGCGCATGGTGTTCGAATTTACCGGCTCCGAATGCGACGGCTATTCGCTCAATATGCGTCTCGTCACGCAGATGACCGACTCTCAGGATCAGACCAACATGACCGATCTCAGGTCCTCGACCTGGGAGCAGGGCAATGGCCGGACGTTCCGCTTTCAGTCGTCGCAGTTCGTGAACGAAAAGCCCACCGATGTGACCACCGGCCGCGCGATACGCGAGACGCCGAACGAGGCGGTCAAGGTGAGGCTGAGCCAGCCCGCGCAGACGGAGCTCAAGCTCTCGGGGCCGGTGCTGTTTCCAACCCAACATAGTCTTGCCCTGATCGAGAAGGCGCGCGCCGGCCATACGCTGTTCCAAGCGCGAATCTACGACGGCTCCGAGAAGGGACAAAAAGTCTTCGACACGACGGCCATCATCGGGACGGTCGTGCCGCCGGGCGCCGATCAGACGCTCGAGCCCGTGGCCAAGGACAAGGGGCTCGGCGAGCTCGCCTCGTGGCCGGTGTCGATCGGCTATTTCGAGGAACAAGGCGGCGATCTCACGCCGAGCTACCAGATCGACTTCCGGCTCTACGAGAACGGCGTCAGCCGCGAGCTCCTCATCGACTATGGCACCTTCTCGGTCCACGGGACGCTCACTGCGCTCGAATATCTCAAGACGCCCGAGTGCCACTGATCGTGCCTCCGAGCCCGTGCAGGCGCCCTCATCGGCCCTTTGGGCTTGGGCGGGGCTGCCATCGCAAGAAATTCGTTAGGGGTTTCGGGCAAAACTCGCGTTGCTCTGAAGGGATGGGAAGCACGCGATCATGTTTTGGAGGCTCAAATCCGCTCCGGGCGCCATGGCGCGCCTCAACGAGATCGCCCATCATGGAACGACCGATTCGCCGGTCCGTCACGGCCCCATGACCAAGACCATTCTGATCGTTGAAGACAATGAGCTGAACATGAAGCTGTTTCATGATCTGCTCGATGCGCATGGCTACAAGACGCTCCAGACGCGAAACGGCATGGAGGCGCTCGCGCTTGCTCGCGAGCATCGTCCCGATCTGATTTTGATGGATATTCAGCTTCCTGAGGTTTCCGGGCTCGAAGTCACCAAATGGTTGAAAGAGGACGACCAGCTTCGCAAGATCCCGGTCGTTGCGGTCACGGCCTTCGCCATGAAGGGCGACGAGGAGCGCATCCGCGAAGGCGGTTGCGAGGCCTATATCTCGAAGCCGATTTCGGTCTCGACCTTTCTCGACACGATCAGGCAGTTCATCGGCGAGTCGCGATAGCGGCGAAAATGCCAGATTCGCTGGCTGCGGGGCCTGAATTATGGTTTACGTGGCGCCTCAAGTCCTTACCTTAAAGCTTTACAAAACTTAGGATTTTATCGTATCAAGACACGAACAGGATTGATTTTGTCCGGTCTTTGCTTGTTTTATTATCCAGACTCGCAATCAATACGCGACGGGAGGCAAATGGGGGCTTCGGATCGCTAGCTGCGACTTTCGATCATCTCCATCCTCTGTTTCCCCCGTCAGCGACGATAACCCTGCGGAATGCTCAGGTCCGCCGCATCTCCTGGGTCCGTAGGGTTCGGCCGGCCGGAGCGCGGTTGAGTGGCCTCCTCGTTAGCGCCGCGTTTCGGCCGGCCACCCATTCAAAGACAAAAGGGTAGGCCGGTCCGCCTGGAGCGGCCGTGCCGCATTGCCCGCTGAGGCGCAACCTGCGCTGCCGATCGGAGGGTTTCCTCCGGTCGCGCTACTTGATCTTGCTTTCCTTGAATTCCACGTGCTTGCGCGCGACCGGATCGTATTTCTTGAAGACGATCTTCTCGGTCTGATTGCGCGGGTTCTTCTTGGTCACGTAGAAATAGCCCGTCCCGGCTGAACTCACGAGCTTGATCTTCTGGGTGACAGGCTTGGCCATGTTGTCCTCAACGAGATTTGCGTCAAATTTGCCGCGACCCTACTCGCTCAGGGCCGGAAGTCAAGGCGGCGCGGCCGCGCCGGATCGCCGCCGGCAAGATCCATCTCCTCGTCGCTATCGGGATCGAACCCGTGCATGTAGAGCGCCCATTGCAGCGCCACGATCGTTCCCTTCACCGAAGGCAAGAGGAGCAGCGTGAGAATCAGCGTCAGGGGCACCCAGAGCGCGCCGTGCAGCCAGAGCGGAGGCCGGTAAGCCATTTCGACCGCGAGCATGAGGCCGACGACGATGTGACCGACGATCGCGATGGTGAAATACGGCGGCGCGTCGTCGGCGCGCTGATGATGCAGGGCCTCGCCGCAACGCGGGCAGTGATCAGCGACTTTGAGGTAGCGGCGGAACATGGCGCCCACGCCGCAGGCCGGACATTTGAGCGTAGCGCCGCGCAGCAAGGCGGCGGCAACCGGCCGCGGGGGCGGCGAACCATGATAGGCGTTGCGCGGTCGCTCCTGCATGCGTGCTCCTGAAACCCCGGCGGACGGCTAACGGCGTTTGCGGGCCGGACCGCGACCGTGCCGGCGGGGCTTACCCTTGTAGCGGTGCGCCTTTCCCCTGTCACTTTGCTTCCGTGCGCCCTTCGGTCGCGCGCCGATGGAGCGTCCCTCGCTTAGCATCTCGAAGCGGAGAGCGCCGGCGCTGGGAATGGCCTCGACCAGGCGAACGTCAACCGGGTCGCCGAGCCGGTAGGCGAGATCCGTATCCTCGCCGACAAGGGCGTGGCGGACCTCGTCGTGGACGAAGTATTCGTGCCCGATCGACGAGGCCGGGACGAACCCGTCGGCGCCGGTTTCGATCAGCTTGACGAACAGGCCCGTCCGCACCAGGCCCGAGACCCGGGCCTTGAATGTCGCGCCGATCCGGTCGGCGAGATAGGCGGCGATCAAGCGGTCGGCCGTCTCCCGCTCGGCCGCCATGGCTGTCCGCTCCGTCTGAGAGATATGGCCCGCGATCTCGTCGAGCTCGCCCATCTCGGCGTCGGTCAGACCGTCATTTCCCATGCCGAGGGCGCGCGTCAGCGCCCTGTGGACGATGAGATCGGCGTAGCGGCGGATCGGCGAGGTGAAATGGGCGTAGCGGCGCAGGTTGAGACCGAAATGCCCGAAATTGCCCACGGCATATTCGGCTTGGGCTTGGCTCCGCAGAACGACCTCGGCCACGAGTTCGGCGGTCGGCGTCGCGCGGGTGTCGGCGAGAACGCGATTGAAATGGGCGGGTCTCAGCGTTCCCGCTTTCGGCAGCCTGATGCCGATGGTCGCAAGAAACTCGCCGAGCGACGCGAGCTTTTCCTTCGAAGGATTGTCATGGACGCGGTAGACGAGCGGCGACCGCTTCGCTTCCAAGGTCTCGGCCGCGGCGACATTGGCGGAGATCATGAACTCTTCGATCAGACGGTGGGCGTCGAGCCGGGGAGGGGTGGCGATGCCGCGCACGCGGCCGCGATCGTCGAGCAGGATCTTCCGCTCCGGCAGGTCGAGGTCGAGCGGTCCGCGCTCGGTGCGGGCAAGATTGAGACTGGCATAAGCGCCCCAAAGCGGACGGAGCACGGTGTCGAGCAAGGGCGCGGTCGTTTCGTCAACGCGCCCGTCGATCGCGGCTTGCGCCTGCTCGTAGGTCAGGCTCGCGGCCGACCGCATCACGGCGCGGAAGAAACGGTGGCCGCGCTTACTTCCATGCTTGTCGAACACCATGCGCACGGCGAGGCAAGGCCTCGGCTCGTCGGCGACGAGCGAACAGAGATCGTTGGAAATCCGTTCGGGCAGCATCGGTACGACGCGATCGGGGAAGTAGATCGAGTTGCC
>DASTKZ010000051.1:0-28974 GCA_035715445.1 Methyloceanibacter sp. | reverse complement strand
TCGATGCCCGAGGCGATGAAGGCGGCCGTGACCTCGCGGGTGTTCTTGGCGAGCTCTTCGGGGTCCTGGAACACGGTGATGGCGTGGAGATCGACCACGCAATAGAGGCAGTCATGCTCGGCCTGGAGCGCCACGAAGTTGGTGATGGCGCCGAGATAATTGCCGAGATGGAGATTGCCGGTCGGCTGCACGCCGGAAAAGACGCGGGTCCTGGTCTTGTATCTTTGCATGTCGTGTCCCTGCCGCAGGCCGGGTTATGGCGCAGGCCCCGTTTCGGCGCAACCGCCGCGTTAGCCGCTCGCCTCCTTGATGAGGTCGCGAAAATTCGCCGCACCCAAGACATGCGCCACGCCGAGATAGGTGGCGAGGCCTAAGCCGACCACGGCAAGGAGCGAGACCACCTGCGCGGCGAGCCCGCTTTGCGGGGCGAAGCCCCCGGCCAATACCCTCACCAGAGTGAACACGACCGCCCCCATCGCCGCGCACGCGGCGAGGATGCAGAAGACGCGGCGGCGGAAGGTATCGTCGAGCGCGAAGCCTTCGCGGCGCGCAAGCTCGCCTGCAAGCAGCGCGACATTGATCCAGCCCGCAAGCGCGGTCGCGAGCGCAATTCCCGTGGCGCCGATGAGAAGGAACAGCATGAGGCTCAAGATGACGTTCGCCGCAAGGCTGATGCCGGCATAGAGCATCGGGGTCTTGGTGTCCTCGCGGGCGAAGAAGCTCGGATGCAGCACTTTGACGAGGACGTAAGCGGGAAGGCCGAGCGCGAGCGCCGCCAGCATCGAGGCCGTCGCCTTGGTGTCGACGGCGGTGAAAGCACCTCGCTCGAACAGCACGCGCATGATCGGCTCGGCCGCGAGGAACAGCGCGAGCGCGGCGGGCAGCGTGAGAAGAAGCGCGAACTCGAGCGCCCGGTTCTCACTCTCGATCACGGCGGCATGATCGCCGGAGCGGAGCTTGTGGCTCAAGGTCGGCAGCAGCACGACACCGATGGCGACGCCGATCACGCCGAGCGGCAGCTGGAACAGGCGGTCGGCATAGTAGAGCCAAGACACGACCCGGTCTTGCAACGTCGCAATGATGGTCGAGACGACCATGGTGAGTTGGGCGATGCCGCCGGCGATGATGCCAGGCACGGCGAGCTCGACGAGGCGGCGCATTTCAGGAGAGAGCCGCGGCCGTTGCCAGGGGAGACGAACGCCCGCATTTGCCGCGGCGATGGCGACGACGAGGACCTGCAATAGGCCGGAAGCGGCGATGCCCCAAGCGAGCGCCGTACCCGCCTCACTTTGGTTCGATCCGCCCGCGGCGATAAAGACGAGGAGCACCGCGATGAGCACGACATTGAGGAGGGTCGGCGCGAAGGCCGCGACGGCAAAGCGGCCATAAGCGTTGAGGATGCCGGAATAGAGCGCGACCACCGACATGAAGACGAGAAAGGGGAGCGCGATGCGGGCAAAGAGGACGGCGAGCGCGAATTTGTCAGGATCGCCGGCGAATCCCGGCGCAAGAATGAGCATCAGCCACGGCATGACGATCTCGCCGAGAAGGGTGAAGGCGACAAGCAGCACGGCGAGCCCCGAGAGCGCTTGGCCGGCGAAAGCGCGCGCTCCTTCCGGATCGGCATGGAGGCGCTTCGAAAAAAGCGGGATGAAGGCCGCATCGAACGCGCCCTCGGCGAACAGCCGGCGGAACATGTTGGGGATGCGGAAAGCGACGAAAAACGCGTCAGCCACCGGGGAAGCGCCGAGCACGGCCGCGATCAGAACGTCGCGGACGAAGCCGAGCACGCGGCTCGCGATGGTGATGGCGCCGACAGTGGCGAAGCCGCGGTAGAGCATCAGGCGGGTTGAAGCGCCTGATCGTGCCGCGCTTGCAACGCCTTCAGCAGACGCTCGCGGATGGCGCTCTCACGGGTCTTGCTCGTGATCTTCTTGCCGATGAGGTCGGTCACGTAGAACACGTCGACCGCCTTCTCGCCGAAGGTGGCGATATGGGCCGAGGCAATGTCGAGATTGAGATCGGAAATCTCGCGCGTGACGTCGTAGAGAAGGCCGGGACGGTCGAGTCCGTTGACCTCGATCACGGTGAGCGCGTCCGACAGGGTGTTGTCGATGATCACTTGCGGCTCGACGGTGAAGGCCGAGAGCCTCGGCTTCGGCTTGCGCCTCATGGCGACGAGGTCGGACAGCCGCACCTCGCCCGTCAGCAAGCGCTCGATCGTCGCGGCGATCTTCTCGGCGCGACGCTCTTCGTCCTCGGCGTCGAACTCGCGCTCGACCGAGATCGTGTCGAGCGCCATGCCGTCCCGCGTCGTCGAGATCTGCGCATCGACGATGTTGGCGCCGGCGCCGGTGCAGGCGCCGGCGACCATGGCGAGAAGACGCGGGTGGTTCGGTGCGAGCAGCGTGATCTCGGTGACACCGCGGAACGCATCGGTGGCGATATGGGTCGCGATCGGCTTTTCGTGCGCCTCGGCGTCGCGGGCAAGCTTGGCGTGCGTGGCGACCGTGTCGAGGTCCATCCGCAGCCAATAGGACGGGGCGTGGCGATTGATAAAGCGGTCAAGCTCGCTTTGGCTCCAATCGCTGAGCCGCGCGCGCAACGCCTCCTGGGCGCGGGCGACGCGCTCGCTCCGCGTCAAGGTCGTGTGCCCTCCGCCAAGGAGCGGCTCGGTCTCGAAGTAGAGTGTGCGCAGAAGCTGGCCCTTCCACCCGGTCCACACGCCGGGGCCGACCGCGCGGATATCGGCGACGGTGAGCACGAGCAGGAGCTTCAACCGTTCGCGGCTCTGCACCAGGGCGGCAAAATCGCGCAGGGTCTTGGGATCGTTGAGGTCGCGGCTTTGGGCGAACTGGCTCATGGCGAGGTGATGTTCGACGAGCCAAGCCGCAGTCTCCGTCTCGGACGGGTTGAGGCCCAGCCGCGGGCCAAGCTCGCGCGCGATGCGTGCGCCCACGACGGAGTGATCCTCGTCTCGCCCCTTGGCGATGTCGTGAACCAGGGTCGCGACATAGAGCGCGCGGCGATTGTCGATGGTGCGGATGATCTCGCTCGACAGCGGATGTTCGGCGGCGAAGCGGCCGCGTTCGATGCCCGAGAGCAAGCCGATGGTGCGAATCAAATGCTCGTCCACGGTGAAGTGGTGATACATGTTGAAGGTCATCATCGAGACGACGCGCCCGAAATCCGGGATGAAGCGCCCGAGCACGCCCGCCTCGTTCATCTTGCGCAACACGCCTTCGGGATCGCGCGCATCGGTCAACAGCTTGAGGAACAGGCGATTGGCCGTCGGGTTTTCACGCAGATTGTCGTCGATCAAGCGGACGTTCGTGCGAATCTGCCGCAGCACTTCCGGCGAAAACGACGCCTGGTGCTCGTCGGCGAAGGAGAACAGGCGGATGAAATTCACCTTGTCCTTGACGAAGGCGTCCTTGTCGACGGCGGAGATGCGGCCGTTCTCGATGCGGAAATCCGACGTGCGCCGGAGCTTGGCGCGGCGCCGCCAGCTGAAGGGGGCGAGCAGGGTGTCGAGGGTCGGCAGCGATTTCAGCTGCTTCAGCTCGAGCGCCGAGCAGACGATGCCGGTGAGTTGGCCGACCTCCTTCGCCACCAGGAAATAATGGCGCATGAAACGCTCGACCGCGCTTAGACCCGCATGGCCGCGATAGCCGAGCCGTTCCGCCATGGCCTGCTGCAGCTCGAACGACAGGCGCTCCTCGGGACGCCCGGTGAGAAAATGCAGCTCGCAGCGCACGGTCCAGAGAAAGCTCTCGCAACGGCGGAAGCTCCGGTATTCATGTGCGGTGAAGACGCCGGCTTCGACGAACTCTTCCTCGGCCTTGTCGGGATAGAGGTGCTTGGCGAGCCAATGCAGCGTGTGTAGATCGCGCAAACCCCCCTTGCCGTCCTTGATATTGGGCTCGACGAGATAACGCGAGGCCCCGGAGCGCGCATGCCGCGTATTCTGCTCGGCGAGCTTCGCTTCGATGAAGGGCCGGGGATTGCCTTCGAGCACGTCCTCGCGGAAGCGGCGGCGGAAATCGTCGAACAGAGTCCGGTCGCCAAGGATCAGCCGCGCATCGAGCAGCGCGGTGCGGATGGTCATGTCGGAGCGGCCGCGGCGGATGCACTGGTCGATATTGCGCGTGGCGTGGCCGACCTTGAAGCCGAGATCCCACAAGAGATAGAGCATGTATTCGGCGACGCTTTCGCCCCACGCGGTCTGCTTGTAGGGGAGCAGAAACAGGAGATCGATATCGGAGCCGGGGGCGAGAAGGCTGCGCCCGTAGCCGCCTTGCGCCACGACGGCCATGCGCTCCGCCGTCGTGGGATTATCGGCGGGGTAGATATGCGTGGTGGTGAAGTCGTAGGCGAGCGCGATCAGGGCATCCTGGAAGCCGGAGAGGTCTTCAGCGCATCTTCGCCCGTCGCCGTCCTCTTCGAGCCGGCGCTTGGCCGCGGCGCGCGCCTCGGTGACGAGCTTCCGCATGCGCTCCACGAGGGCGGGGCGAAGCGCCGTCGGCTGCCCCGCATGAACGCGCGCGAGCTCGGACGCCTCGCGCCGGAGCAAATCGAAGTCGAAATAGAGCGTCGGTTTCGGGGCGGGCTGATCCATGGCGGCTCACCCAAGATTAGCACATTCAAACTTGGCACATGGGCCGCTCAAGGCTCGCCGGCAAGGAGCGCCCTCAAGCGATAGAGGGCTTCGAGAGCCTGTTTCGGGGTCATGGAATCGGGGTTCATCCCGGCGAGCGCCTGTTCGACGCGCGAGGCCGCGCCAGGCTCGAGGTTACCCCTCGCCGCCTGGAACAGCGGCAGGTCGCCGGCTAGGTCGGCGGGCTTGGGCCGCCCATCGGCTTTTTCGAGCGCGTGCAGCACTTCGTTGGCGCGGGCGAGCACCGGCGGCGGCAGGCCTGCGAGCTTCGCCACGTGGATGCCGTAAGACCGGTCGGCGGCGCCGGTCACGACGCGATAGAGGAACACGATCTCATCGCGCCATTCTTTGACCTCGACGGTGGCGTTGCCGGCGCGCGCGAGCTTGTCGGCGAGCGCCGTCAGCTCGTGATAGTGCGTTGCGAACAGGACGCGCGAGCGGTTGACCTCGTGCAGATATTCGAGCGCGGCCCAGGCGATCGAGAGTCCGTCGAAGGTCGCGGTCCCTCGCCCGATCTCGTCGAGCACGACGAAGGAGCGTTCGGTCGCCTGATTGAGGATCGCGGCGGTCTCGACCATCTCGACCATGAAGGTGGAGCGGCCGCGGGCAAGATCGTCGGCGGCGCCAACCCGGCTGAACAGGCGATCGACGACGCCGATATGGGCGCTTCGCGCCGGAACGAACGAGCCCGACTGCGCCAAGACCGCGATCAGCGCGTTCTGGCGCAGGAAGGTCGATTTCCCCGCCATGTTGGGTCCGGTCACAACCAGGATGCGGGTGTCATTGTCGTCGCTCGCGGCGAGAAAACAGTCATTGCCGACGAAGGCGATGCCGTCGCTGCGCCGTAAATTCTGCTCGACCATCGGGTGGCGCCCTTCCTCGACGGCAAAGACGAGGCTCGCATCGATCCTGGGCCGGACATAGTTCTCCTCGACGGCAAGTTCGGCGAGCCCCGCGTAATGGTCGAGCTCGGCGAGAGCGGCGCTCGCGGCGGAGAGCGACGCCTGCTCGGCAAGTACGCTCGCGGAAAGCCGCGCGAAGATTTCGAGCTCGAGCGCGAGCGCGCGGTCGGCCGCTTGGGTGATGCGCGCCTCGAGCGCGGCGAGCTCGGGCGTCGAGAAGCGCACGGCATTGGCAAGCGTCTGGCGGTGGATGAAGAGCTCGACATGGGGCGGCTTGGTCAGAGCCGCGCCGTGAAGCGCCGTGACCTCGACGAAGTAGCCGAGCACGTTGTTGTGGCGCACTTTGAGCGATTTGATGCCGGTCTTCTCGGCATAGGTCGCCTGCAAGCCGGCAATGACCTGACGGCTGCCGTCGCGCAAGCGCCGGTTCTCGTCGAGATTGGCATCGGCGTCGTCCCGGATGAAGCCGCCGTCGCGCGCATTCAGAGGAAGCGTGTCGGCGAGCGCCGCGATGAGCGTCTCGGCGAGCGCGAGCGGCACTGCTGTGAGCCGCGCCCTGATGCCCGAGAGTTCGAGCGGCAACCCGAGCGCGCCCGCGCCTTGCGCGAGCGTCGCGGCAAGCGCATCGGCGCAAGCGATGGCATCGCGCACGGCGCCAAGATCGCGCGGGCCGCCGCGGGAAAGCGCAAGCCGCGCCAGCGCGCGGGCAAGATCGGGCGCGAGCCTGAGCGCGGCACGCAGATCGTGCCTAAGCGGCGGTTCGTCGGCGAGATAGGCGACCGCATCGAGCCTTGCATTGAGCGCCTTAGCATCGGTCAGGGGACTGGCGAGCCGGCTCGCCAATTCCCGCGCCCCCGAAGCGGTCACGGTGCAGTCGATCGCGGCAAGGAGGCTCCCTGCGCGACCTCCCTGGTTCGAGCGGACAAGCTCGAGATTGGCGCGCGTCGCGGCGTCGATCATGAGAAAGGCACCGGCGCGTTCTTTGCGCGGCGGACGGAGAAGCGGCGCCTTGCCGACCTGAGTGATCTCGACATAGGTGAGGAGGCCCGCAAGCGCCGCAAGCTCGGCCCGCGTGAACTCGCCGAAGGCATCGAGCGCGCCGACCCCGAGACGCTTCTTCAGCGCCCTCTCGCCAGCAACCGAATCGAAATGTGCCCGCGGGCACGGCGTGAGCGCGGCGCTCGCTTCCTCGATCTGGCGGCGGAGCGCGGCGTCGCCGGCGAGATCGTCGCCGATGAGGACCTCGCCGGGCCTGATCCGGGCAAGCTCGCCCGGGAGGTCGCTTGAGCCGACCTCAGAGGCGATCAGCTCTCCGGTCGAGATATCGAGCGAGGCGAGCGCGTAAGCGGGCTCGGCGCCAGCCTTGGCGGGCGCCCGGAACAGCGCGGTGAGGAAATTGTGGGCGCGGGCGTCGAGCAGCGTCTCTTCGGTCAAGGTCCCGGGCGTCACCAGACGGACGACGTCGCGGCGCACCACGGCCTTCGGCCCGCGCCGTTTCGCCTCCGCCGGATCCTCGGTCTGCTCGCACACCGCCACCCGATGCCCCGCCGCGATCAGGCGCTGGAGGTAGTCGTCGGCGGCATGGACGGGCACGCCGCACATGGGGATGTCGGCGCCGAGATGCTTGCCACGCTTGGTGAGCGCGATCCCGAGCGTGCGCGAGGCGATCTCGGCGTCCTCGAAGAACAGCTCGTAGAAATCGCCCATGCGGTAGAACAGGAGACAGTCGGCATTGGCCGCCTTGATCTCCAGGTACTGGGCGATCATGGGCGTGGCGAGAGACACGTCTTCTTTGAAAGGGGCACTCACCCCCGCCGCAAAGAGCTCGGCGCTGCCGGCCCTCGTCTCCGTCTCGGCCATGGTTAAGGGTGGTAACCGCTCCCCTTTCCCGGCACAAGGCATGCGGCCAATCTCCTGGGGAAAGGGCTTTGACCTTGCGGGCGGCTCCTCTAGGGTGCCCCGTTTTTGAGGAGGAACTTCGCCATCGTCCGCCCGTCCAAACGCGCCGCCGACACGCTCCGGCCCATCAGCTTCGAGCGCGGCGTCTCGCGTCATGCCGAGGGATCCTGCCTCGTCCGATTCGGCGAAACCCATGTGCTCTGCACCGCGACCGCAGGCGAGCCGGTGCCGCCCTGGCTCAAGGGCAAGGCACGCGGCTGGGTCACGGCCGAATACGGCATGCTGCCCCGCGCGACTACCGAGCGGACGCGGCGCGAGGCGGCCGCCGGCAAGCAGTCGGGCCGGACGCAGGAAATCCAGCGCCTGATCGGGCGCTCGCTCCGCGCCGTCACCGATCTTTCCGCGCTCGGCGAGAAGCAGATCGTCGTGGATTGCGACGTGCTCCAGGCCGATGGCGGCACGCGGACGGCGGCAATCACCGGCGCGTGGGTTGCGCTTCACGACGCGCTCGCCTGGATGGCGGCCCGCAACATGACCAAAGGCACCGTGTTGCGCGATCACGTCGCCGCCGTGTCGTGCGGCCTCTATCGCGGCGAGGCGATCCTCGATCTCGATTACGCCGAGGATTCGGAAGCCGAGGCCGACGCCAATTTCGTCATGACGGGCGCGGGCGGCATCGTCGAGGTGCAGGGCACGGCCGAGACCGAGCCGTTCGCCCAAGAGCAATTCGATCAGCTCATGGCGCTCGCGCGGCGCGGCATCGCCGAGCTTGTGGCGCTGCAGAAGCTGACCGTCGCCTAAACATGGCGGCGATGCTCCGGCGCGGCGCGAGGATCGTCGTGGCAAGCCACAACGAGGGCAAAGTCAGAGAACTCGCCGAGCTGTTCGCGCCCTATGACGTTGATTGCGTGTCGGCGGCAAGTCTCGGCCTGCCGGAACCGGAAGAGACCGGCACCAGCTTCGCCGAGAACGCGGCGCTGAAAGCGGAAGCCGCGGCGAACGCATCGTACATGACGGCAATCGCCGACGATTCGGGTCTCGAAGTGGCGGCGCTCGGCGGCGCGCCCGGTATCCACTCGGCGCGCTGGGGCGGAGAGGCAAGAGATTTCGGCCTCGCCATGCAGCACGTGCACCGCGAGCTTGAAGCAAAGGGCGCTTCGGACCTTCGTGCCAATTTCGTTTGCGCGCTCGCGCTCGCCGCTCCGGAACGGCCTGCGCGCGTGTTCGAGGGGAGGGTTTTCGGCACACTCGCCTGGCCGCCGCGCGGCTATCGCGGTTTTGGCTACGATCCAATCTTCGTTCCGGAAGGCTATACTCAGACGTTCGGCGAGATGGCGCCGGCAGAGAAGAACGCGCTATCGCATCGCATGCGCGCCTTCGAGAAGCTCATGGCCGCGACCTATGACGATTGATCTAGCCGCCCCCTCACCGGCCCTCGCTGACGCTCGGGCGCCCTCTCCCACAACGGGAGAGGCACGTTTCGGGGTCTATGTGCACTGGCCGTTCTGCCGCGCCAAATGCCCCTATTGCGACTTTAATTCTCACGTGCGCCATGGCGGCATCGACGAGCCGCGCTTCCTCTCGGCCTACCTTGCGGAGCTCGCCTATTTCGCTTCGCTTGCGCCCGCGCGGAACGTCGCAAGCGTCTTCTTCGGCGGAGGCACGCCGTCGCTCATGCAGGCCGAGACGGTGGCGGCGATCCTCGAGGCGATCGCCACGCATTGGCAGCTCGACAGCGATGCCGAGATCACGCTCGAAGCGAACCCGACCAGCGTCGAAGCGGAGCGCTTCGCCGGCTACCGCGCCGCCGGCGTCAACCGCCTTTCGCTCGGTGTGCAGGCGCTCGACGACACGAGCCTCAAGGCGCTCGGGCGCCAGCACACCGCCGATGAGGCGCTCTCGGCGCTCGATCTTGCCAAGCGCCGTTTCGGCCGCGTCTCGTTCGACCTCATCTATGCGCGCGAGGGCCAGACGGCGCGGGGCTGGCGCGACGAGCTCGGCCTCGCGCTTTCCCACGCGGCCGACCACCTCTCGCTCTATCAACTTACGATCGAGCCCGGCACGCCGTTCGCCGCGCGCCACGATGCCGGCACGCTGAAGCCGCCGAATGGCGCGGAAACGCGCGCGCAATATCTCCTCACCCAGGAACTGTGCGAGGCGGCAGGACTTCCCGCTTACGAAGTCTCGAACCATGCCCGGCCGGGATCGGAGTCGCGCCACAATCTGCTCTATTGGCGCGGCGCCGATTATGCCGGCATCGGCCCCGGCGCTCACAGCCGCATCGGCATTGACGGCGTCAAGCGCGCGCTTGCCACGCTCAAGTCCCCGGAGGACTGGCGCGCTTCGGTCGAAGCTCGCGGCCACGGCTTGGCGAGCGACGACGCCTTGAGCGCGGACGAGGCCGCGGAGGAGTATCTCCTCATGGGGATGAGGCTCAGCGAGGGCATCGATCTTGCGCGGTTCGCCGCGATCGGCGGCCGCCCCCTCGACCAAGCGCGCATCGCTTCCCTTGCCGAAGACGGTCTCGTCCGGCGCGACGGCAGGCGGCTCGCCGCCACGCCGAAGGGTCGGCTCGTGCTCGACCGGCTGATCGTCGAGCTTGCGCCCGGCTAATAAGACGAGGCGGTGGCGAAGGCGCGGGGCGCGGGGTCGATCACTTGCGGGCCGCCTGCCCGCACTTCGAGGATGGCAAGCCCGCGCTCGCACGTCCCGTCGGCGAGCAGCCGGAACAGCCCGTCGATGCCGGAGAAGCCGGTCGACCGCGTGAGCTGCGCGGTCGTGAAACGCTGCCCCGGCGGATTGGGCGAGAGCGAGACGGCAAGGCTGACCGCGTCATAACCGAGGCTCGCGATGCGGGGCGGCGCCGAGCCGTAGGTCTTGGAATAGCGCTCGACGAAACCGCTCCACCCTTTGGGATCGGGCGCGGGATACCATCCGCCGACAACCGCCTTCTCGTTGCCGATGCCGGGATAGTCCCACTGACCCGTGCCGATGAACTGAACGCTCGCGCCGTTGAGTCCGGACGAAGCGAGGTGTGGCGCAAGATCGGGAAGCTCTTCGCGGCCGGCCGGAAGGAAGAGCGCATCGATCCCCTGCCCCGACTTGATCCCGTTCGCGACTTGCTTCACCGGACCCGCCATCGCGCCGGCGTCGTTCGGCGCGAAGGTCGCGCGCACGGGCGCCTGGCCGCCGCCGGTCGAGACGGCGCGCGCAAACGCGGTCTCGGCGATGCGGCCGTAGGCCGATTGCGGGATCAGCTCGGCGAAATTGCGTTTTCCCCGCGACAGCGCGAAGGCGACGATGCGCGGCACGTCGCGACCGGCGAGAAAGCTCAAGAGGTAGACGCCGTCGCCCGCGACCTTTTCGTCGGTGGAAAAGGCGATCATCGGCACGCCGCCTTGCCGCGCCACCGGCGCCGCTGCCGTCACTTCCTGCGCGAAGAGCGGGCCGATGATGAGCTCGGCGCCCTCTTGCACAGCGCTTTCGGCGGCAAGCCGCGCCCCCTCGGGCGAGCCTTTGGTGTCCTTGGGGATCAGCGTGATGTTCGGGTTGTCGAAATCGAACAGCGCAAGCTCGGCTGCTTGCTTCAGCGCCTTCGCCACGGCGGGCGTTGAGCCCGAGGCGGTGATGGGAAGGAGGACCGCGACCTTCACCGCGCCGCCCGAGCCGGTGATGGCGGGGCCCGGTCCGCTGAAGCCGCCGCCGCTCCCGCCGCCGCAGGCGGACAGAAGCAACGCGACGCTCAAGGCGGCGACGGCAAGCCGCAACGCCCCGAGATTGCGAATGACGCCGAGTGAAAGCCGCATGGCCCTTTGCTTCGATGCGGGCGAGCCCGCTACCCCCGGAGGGCCAAGCTCGCGAGCAAAAATGGCCCAAACGTGATGGACGCGGGCCGACTATATCACGTAACGTTTTTGGGCCTAGCCAGCCTCCAGTTCTCGGGCTCTAAGCGCGTGCAAGACCGGCAAGACGAGGAACGAATGAGCGGGGCTTCCGGCCCTGTCGCGGCGCGCGCGGGCGAGATGCTTTCGGACCTCCTCTCAAGACCGCTCGCGCCTGCGCTCTATCTCGTGGCGACGCCGATCGGCAATCTCGTCGACATTTCGCTCCGCGCGCTTTCGGTGCTCGCCCGCGCCGACCTCATCGCCGCGGAAGACACCCGCCACTCCAAGAAATTGCTCACGCATTTCGGCATCGGCGGTGCGACGTGCGCCTATCACGAGCACAATGCCGAGCGCGAGCGCCCCCGCCTGATCGCGCGGCTTCGCGCCGGACAGTCGGTCGCGCTCATTTCGGACGCGGGAACGCCGCTTGTCTCGGACCCCGGCTACAAGCTCGCGCGCGAAGCGCTCGATGCGGGGATTGCCGTCGTCAGCATCCCGGGGCCTTCGGCTGCGCTCGCCGCGCTCACAAGCGCGGGCCTTCCGACCGACACTTTTCTCTTCGCGGGCTTCCTGCCGGCGAAAGCGGGGCCGCGCCGAGCGCGGCTCGAAGAGCTGAGAAACGTACCGGCGACGCTCATCTTCTTCGAGACAGGCCCGCGCCTCGCCAAGAGTCTTGCCGACATGGCGGATGTGCTCGGGGCGCGCGAAGGCGCGATCGCCAAGGAGCTGACCAAGCTGCATGAGAGCGTGACGCGCGGCGAGCTGCGCGAGCTTGTCGGTGCGCTTTCCGGCGAAGCGCTGAAGGGTGAGTTCGTCGTCGTGGTCGGACCGCCGGAGGAAGCGGCGAGCGAGGCGAGCGACGCGGCGATCATCGAGCAGCTCGAAAAGGCGCTGAACGTCGAGAGCTTCCGCGACGCGGTGCGCTCGGTCGCCGAAGTGCTGCAAGTCGGCCGTGCGCGCGTCTATGAGCTTGGGCTCAAGCTCAAGCGCAAATGAGGAAGCGGGCCGAGTGGATAAGGGCCTATCGAAGCGGCCGCCTCGCGGAGAGTTTCGTTGCGCTTCTCCTCCGGCTCAAAGGCCACCGCATCGTGGCGCGGCGCTACGCAACTCCGGTCTGGGAGATCAACCTCGTCGCGCGCTGAAGGGCAAGCGGCTCGTCTTCGTCGAGGTGAAGCGGCGGAAGACGGCCGACGACGCCGCCTGGACAGTGACGGCGAAGCAGCGGCGGCGGATCGTGCGGGCCGCCCAATATTGGCTCGCGAGCCACCCCGCCTTCGCCGGCCACGACATCGCCTTCGACGTGGTTCTGGCGGCGCCCTGGCGCTTGCCCCGCGTCATCGCCAACGCCTTTCCGGTCTAGCGCCGTTCATTCCCCTTTTAAGGAAACTCTGCCTATAAGGGAGCGCTACAAGGAAGACCCATGGCCCTCAAAGTCGCCTTCCAGATGGACCCCATCGAGCGCATCGATATCAGGGGCGATTCGACCTTCGCGCTCCTACTCGAAGCGCAGTGGCGCGGCCACGACGTGTTCTACTACACGCCCAACAATCTTTCGCTCAGCGGCGGCAAGCTCATCGCCGGAGGCCACAGCCTCACCGTCGAGGACAAGCCCGGCAATCACTACCGCCTCGCGCACCCACGAAGTGTCGATCTCGCCGAATTCGACGTGGTCCATCTTCGCCAGGACCCGCCTTTCGACATGGCCTATATCACCACGACGCACCTGCTCGAACGCCTCCAGCCCAAGACGCTCGTGGTCAACGATCCGGCCGGGGTGCGCAACGCGCCGGAAAAGATCTTCGTGCTCGATTTCCTCGACCTGATGCCGCCGACACTCGTGACCCGCTCGCTCGACGACATCAAGGCGTTTCACGCCAAGCACAAGGACATCGTGGTGAAGCCGCTTTACGGCAATGGCGGCGCGGCCATCTTCCGCATTTCAAAGGGCGACACCAATCTCAACTCACTGATCGAGCTTCTCGGACTCACTTTCCGCGAGCCGATCATGGTGCAGCGCTACCTGCCCGAGGTGCGCAAGGGCGACAAGCGCATCATCCTGGTGGACGGCGAGATCGCGGGTGCGATCAATCGCGTGCCGGCGCCGGACGAGACGCGCTCGAATTTGCATGTCGGCGGAACGGCCGAGCCCGCGACGCTGACCAAGCGCGACAAGGAGATCGGCGCCAGGCTCGGCCCGGAACTGAAACGGCGCGGGCTGATTTTCGCCGGGATCGACGTGATCGGGGACTATCTCACCGAGATCAACGTCACCTCGCCCACGGGCATCAGGCAGGTGGCGCAATTCGGCGGACCCGACATCGCCGCCATGATCTGGGACGTGGTCGAGCGCAAGGTGAAGGCCGAGCGGCGCAAGAGTCGCGCGCGATGACCCATGATCCCAAAGGGCTCGGCGCGGTGTTCGACGCTCATACCGATGCCGAGTTCAAGACGCGCGACATCGAAGCCACCATGGCCACGATGGGCGCCAATCCGCATGTCAACCATGTCCCGGTGATGACCGGCGGCTACGGGGGCTGACGCGGTGCGCAGATTCTACGAGACCTGGTTCATCGGAAGGTGGCCGGAAGACGTGACGATCACGCTCGTCTCGCGCACGGTCGGCGAGACACAGTTGGTGGACGAGTTGATCCTGTCCTTCACCCACGATTGCGAGATGCCGGCAATCCTGCCGGGCATCAAGCCGACGGGACGCAAAGTGGTATGCCCGACCGTCGTGATCGTGGGCTTCGACCAGGAAAGCAAGATCACGCACGAGCATATCTATTGGGACCAGGCGACCATGCTGGTGCAACTCGGACTGCTCGATCCGCCGGCGCTGCCGGTCTGCGGCGCCGAGCAGAGCGCGCGCGTGCTCGATCCGAGCCTCCCAGCGAACACGCTCATCCCCAAGCGCTAGCTTTTGGGCTTTTTGCGGCGCGGCTTGCGCGACGCGGGCTTTGCCGCCGGTTGGCTCGCACGAGCGGGGACCGGCAATTTCCGCCTCCCCTTGAAGAACGTGCACCAGCCGTGGAAGGCGACGCCCGCGCCCCAGCCGAGGGCCACCCAATAGAACCACCACACTTTTGGTGTGACGGTGAGATTGACATAGAGAAGGATCAGCACCGTCGCCACATAGGCGAAGAGGTGAACGGCGAAGCTCCGGGCCTTCCTGTCGATGAAGATGCGCTCTCTCCGCCGCGTCTTGCGCAGGAAAAGCGCGAAGGCATGGGTGGCGAGCGCGGCGCCCCAGCCGAGCGCGACCCACGGGAACCAGAGCGTGCCCGGGGTGAGCCAGAGATTGACCGCGGTGCAGATCAGCACGCCCGCGACGAAGGCCGCGAGGTGGATGAGGAAGAGGCGCATCGCCCAATCTTTGACCATGTCCTTGAACATGCCTCGGGGCCTCGCTGTCGTGAGGGGTCAGTCTACGAGAACATGACCATGAGCCGGGAGTTCCAGTGGCGCAGGGAGAGCTCCGCTTGTTCTTCCGATTGGGACTCGCGTGCCAAATGTTCGCTAATTGTTCAGAGCTGGCACGGCCGCGACATAGGCGAGGCTCAGCCGATTTCTTCCGAGGTCTATGGCGTAGTCGCGCCGCGCTCGCGCGCCGCGCTATTGGCCATCGCTTTCCTTCTTCTGTAGCTCGATCATCTCGTTCAGCTTGCCGCGAATCCGCTAGGTCGATGCTCTCCTTCAACATCTTCTTGCTTTTGATGTCGTCTAGCGTCTCTTCCAAGATGTTGGCCGGGTTGAAGCTCGGCGGGAAGGAGCGCGGCGGGAACTCCTTGAACGTGTCGACAAACACGAAAACGTCTCCCATCACGCCGTAGATCGGTCCGACGTGGTTGAGCTGCCAATCCCAGAAGGTGTTGGAGGTGATATCGGCCCGCTCGAACGGGTCTTGATAGAGGTTGAAAATCTTCTGCAAGCGAAGCGTCGTGAACGGCTCGGCCCACACGCCCATCGTGCCTTCTTTGCGTTGCTCCGAGAACACGTACTTGTAATCGCCTTCCCGCAAGCCAATCAGCAGGCCGTCATCGTCCGAATAGAAGAACTTGTTGCGCGCGCTCTTAACGCCGTTGTTGTTCGCTGCGGTCCCGCTCACGGTCTCCAGGAACTTCGATTGGTCGTAGCCGTCGAGGTGAACCTTGTAGGTGATGCCGTTCGCCGTGTAGCCCTGCTTCAGCTTGTTGACGAGGTCGGGCTCGCCGGCGATCGAAGCGAGCGTCGGTACCCAGTCGTTATGGCTCATCAGCTCGTTGGTGACCGTGCCGGGCTTGATGTGACCAGGCCAGCGCACCAGCATGGGCACGCGGAAAGCGCCTTCCCATTTGGTGTTCTTCTCCGAGCGGTACCAGGTCATGGCGCCGTCAGGCCAGGTGTTCATGTGCGGGCCGTTGTCGCTCGTGTAGACGACGAGGGTGTTGTCGGCGATGCCCATGTCGTCGAGCGCCTTGAGCAGCGTGCCGATGGTGTCGTCGTGCTCGATCATGCCGTCGATGTGCTCGCTATCGCCGTGCTGGTAGCGGCCGCGATGCTCGGGGCGGACATGGGCGCGGAGATGCATGCGGGTCGCGTATACCAGGTAAAGACCGGCTTCCCGGCCGTGCTGCCGCTTCATGTAGTCGATCGCGGCGGTCGAGGTCTCGTCGTCGATCGTCTCCATCCGCTTCTTGGTCAGCGCGCCGGTATCCTCGATGGTCTGCTTGCCGATCTTGCCGAAGCGCGGATCGACGGTAGGGTCGTCCACGTCGGTCGCCTTGCAGTGCAGCACGCCGCGCGGCCCGAATTTCTTTAAGTACTCCGGATCTTTCGGGTAGTCCGGCAGCTCCGGCTCCTCCTCGGCGTTGAGATGGTAGAGATTGCCGTAGAACTCATCGAACCCGTTGACGCAAGGAAGCGACTCGTTGCGATCGCCAACATGGTTCTTGCCGAACTGTCCAGTGGCGTAGCCGAGATTTTTCATGATGCCGCCGATGGAAGGATCGAGCTGGCTCATACCCATCGGCGCACCGGGAAATCCGACCTTGCTCAGCCCGGTTCGAATGATGTGCTGGCCGGTAAGGAAGGCGGAGCGGCCGGCGGTGCAGGATTGCTCGCCATAATAGTGCAGGAAGCGGATACCCTCGTTGCCGATGCGGTCGATGTTGGGCGTCTCGTAACCCATCAAACCATCGCTATAGGTACTCAGATTCGCGATGCCGATATCGTCGCCGAAGATGACGAGGATGTTGGGCTTGGTATTCCCGGTCTCAGTCGGCTTCGTTGCAGCCTGGTCTCGTTCTTGAGCGAGCAAGTATGCCGGCATAGCAAGCACGAGTGCTGCGGCCAAAGCAAAACCCGCCAATCTTTCGGCCAGCGGTCAGGTGGGAATGCTGAAGGCTCATCGTCGACCTCCTTGATGCTTTTCGACACGAAGTCTCCGCGCGACCGCGCCCATCCGCGGCACGTGCGTTCCTGCTTATTGAGCGAATTGATTGGGAGCTTGCCGAAAGCCGGCGTTCCGCTGGCGAGGCGGACGATACTCGATACTGGCTCGCTGCCGCACGCTCGAACACCTCGACTAGCGTCAGCGGCAGCTTGTCCCGAAATTTGGCTGCAAGCAAGTCGGGCTTCTGTTGAATGCAGTGACCGGCCTTTCGGCAATGTGTGTCCCATCGGCCACGCCCCGATCAATATCCGCGCTGGCGGAACGGCGAGCGTTGACGGCACGTCTAAGGGTTGGGTCAATACGCAAGATGAGGGTCCTGAAGATGCGTATGGGGATCGACCCTTTGCGTTCGAGGTCGGCCCGCGCCCGGCTGCCGGGCATTTTGCTCGCCGCACTCGCGTTGCTTGCGCTCTGCGTCTCCGTTCCTTCCCATTCCGCGCGTGGCGCAGAGTTTGGCGCCGATCCCTGGATCAAAGGCTTCACCGACATCTACGCCGGAATCCTGCCGACCGAGCCCGGCCTCTATTTCCGCACCGACGCCTATCACTACGAGGCGAGCGTCGAGCGGACCATCTTCAACGGTTTCGTGCAGCTCGGCGTCGAGCAAGAGCTGACCGCGACGATCGCCACGCTCACCTACATAACGCCATGGAAGATTCTCGGAGGCACCTACGCCTTCGGCGTCGCTCCGGCCATGATGGCGGTGGACGTCACGGTCGGCATCGGACTTCCGCAGATCACCGGCCCGCTCCGCCGGACCTTCGGTCCATTCAACTTCGAGTTTGGCGAAACCAATCTCGCGCCGGGCGATACCGGCATCATTCCGGTGTTGCTCGGTTGGCTTCCGGCAACTTCCACTGGAATTTCGCCACCTTTGTTCTGGCGCCGACCGGCGACTACAGCACCAAGCAGCTTGCCAACACCGGCTTGAACCACTGGGCGATCATGCCGCGCGTGGCCGGGACCTATTTCAACCCCAAGACCGGCTGGCAGCTGAACGGCTCGGCAATCTATGTGTTCAATTTCGAGAACGAAGCGACCGACTACGAGTCCGGCGAGATCCTCAATCTCGAAGGCAACATCACCAAGAATCTCGGCCGATGGGGCGTCGGGCTCAGCGCTTACGCCATGATCCAAACCACGCCCGATACCGGCGCCGGCGCGCGCCTTGGCGCGTTCGAATCGCGCGTCAACGGCATCGGCCCGCTCGTGACCTATACGCTCGGCGATCCGAAAGATCCGCTCACCTTCATCGCCAAGTATTACAAGGAGTTCGACGCCGAGAACACGTTCGAGGGCGAGTCCTTCGATATCGCCGTCACCGCCAAGTTCTAAACCGCGGCGGACATGCGTGGCCCCGGCGAACCCAGCCAAGGGCCGAAAAAGGGCAGAATCGGCCGTTCCGAAGCCTGTCACACAGAATTCGAATTGGTTTGCTAACTGGCGCTTGTTGTGGCCGAATCAGGCCGCTTCGCCGGGGAAGGGAGTAACCAGTCGCCCGCGGCAACGCTCGGAAGTGCCATGCTCAGCAGGAGGCCGTTGAGCTACTGATGCCGACGAAGTCAGGTCGAGGCGCCGCTGCGCGCGGATTGCGCGGCGCCATGTTCCCGGGATTACCGTTCAGGCCGGCGCTGCCGCTGAGGGCGCGGCGCCGCTTCGCCGTCGGCAATTTCGGCCGGCGCTTCCAGCCGGCCAAGGTCTATTGCCGAATCGGCTCGCTCGAAGTCCGGCTCGCGCGCAAGAAGAGCGAGATCAGACGCGCGCAGCGGCTCCGCTACAAAGTCTTCTATGAAGAGATGTCGGCCACGCCGAACGCGCTCGCCATCCTCTCACGGCGCGACGAGGACGTTTACGACGCGATCTTCGACCATCTTCTCGTGATCGATCGCGGCGAGGAGGGGAACGGGCGCTGGCGCCGCTCCAAGGTAGTCGGCACCTACCGCGTGCTGCGCCAGGACGTGGCGGACCTGTCCGACGGATTCTACACCCAGGGCGAATACGACCTCGCGCCGCTGATCGCGGCCAAGTCGCCCGAGGTGAGTTTCATGGAGCTTGGACGTTCCTGCGTGCTCAAGCCCTACCGCAACCGCCGCACCATCGAGCTTCTCTGGCAGGGCATCTGCGCCTATGTGCGCGAGCACGGCATCGATGTCATGATCGGCTGCGCGAGCTTCGCGGGCACCGATCCGAGCGCGCATGCCGAAGCCTTGAGCTTCCTCTATCACACGGCGCTCGCGCCCGAGGAGTGGCGCGTCAGGGCGCATGAGCATTTGCGGGTCGACATGAACATGATGCCCGGAGAGGCGATCTCGCCCCGGAGCGCGCTCAAGGCGTTGCCGCCGCTGATAAAGGGCTATCTCCGCGCCGGCTGCTATATCGGCGACGGGGCGGTGATCGACCGTCAATTCGGCACGGTCGACGTGCTCATTATTCTTCCCGTCGAAGCGATCCGCTCGCCTTACGCCGAATATTTCGGCACCGCCGGCAAGCTCGCGGCCCCTTTAGCCTCCGACCTCATGCCGCTCAACTAGCGCCGTTAGGCGGCACGCGGGGGCTCAACCCCGACGCAACCCGCCCAAGGGTTCCGGTTTGACGCCCTCGCGCGCGGTCCCTAGATTCCCCCGATGCGCCATACCGACCCTGCCGAAGCAAAAGCGGCCGCCGAGGCCGCCGCCTCGCTCCGCCAGCTCAACGAGCGTTCGCGCGAAATCTTCAAGCGGATCGTCGAGACCTATCTTGCGACCGGCGAGCCGGTCGGTTCGCGCAATCTGAGCCGCGCGCTCCCCATGACGCTGTCCCCCGCCTCGGTTCGCAACGTCATGTCGGACCTGGAACGTCTCGGCCTCATCTATGCGCCGCACACGAGCGCCGGGAGGCTGCCGACGCAAACCGGCTTGCGTCTCTTCGTCGATGGGCTGCTCGAAGTCGGCGACATCAGCCTCGAGGAACGCAATCAGATCGAAAGTCGCATTGCCGGAAGCGGGCGGAGGCGCGCGGTCGAGGAGCTGCTCGGCGAGGCGGGCGAGATGCTATCGGGGCTGTCGCGGTGCGCCGGCGTCGTGCTGGTTGACAAGCACAGCAAGCGGTTGAAGCAGGTCGAGTTCGTCAGTCTCGGCGAGGGGCGCGCGCTCGCCGTGCTCGTGGGCGAGGAAGGCGACGTCGAGAACCGCATCGTCGCGCTGCCCGACGGCCTACCGCTCTCATCGCTGAGGGAGGCGACAAACTACCTCAACGCGCGCATCGGCGGGCTGACCTTGGCCGAGGCGCGCGCCCGCATCGAGAGGGAGATCGAGGAGCGGCGCGCGCAGCTCGACGCGCTCACGGCGAGCATCGTCACCGCGGGGCTCGCCACCTGGTCGGGCGACGGCGACGAGCGCAAGAGCCTCATCGTCTGCGGACGCTCGCATCTCCTGGAGGATGTGCGGGTGATGGAGGATCTGGAGCGCGTGCGTCTCCTATTCGAGGACCTCGACACCAAGACCGATCTCATCCAGTTGCTCGGACTAGCCGAGGGGGCTGAAGGGGTCCGCATCTTCATCGGCTCGGAGAACAAGCTGTTCTCGCTCTCCGGCTCGGCGCTGATCGTCTCGCCGTTCGAAGATACCGAGCAAAAGATCGTCGGCGTTCTCGGCGTGATCGGTCCGACGCGGCTCAACTACGCTCGCATCATCCCCATGGTGGACTATACGGCGAAGCTTCTGGGGCGCCTTGTCCCTTGATTTTTCCCGCCTGACGGTTGATATCCCGTTCATTCCGTTGTGATATTCGCATCGACCCGGCTTGCCATGCCCAACGACAAGACCGATCCGAGCGCAACTGACGAGGATCAGGCGAAAGCCGCCGATCCCGGAAGTGCCGCGCCCGCAAACCAAGGTCCCGATCCGAGCCTTCAGCTCGGGGCCGATCTCGACGCGCTCCTTGCCGAGAACGCCGAGATGCGCGACCGGCTGCTCCGCACCATGGCCGATATGGAAAACCTGCGGCGCCGCACCGAGCGTGAGAAGACCGACACCGCCCGCTACGCCATCTCGAACTTCGCGCGCGACGTGCTCACGGTCGGCGACAATCTCAAGCGGACCATCGAGCACGTTCCTCAGGGGGCCGCGGCGCAAGACCCTGCGCTCAAGAGTTTTCTCGAAGGGGTCGAGCTCACCGAGCGCGAGCTCTTGAACGTGCTCGAGCGCCACGGCGTCACCCGCCTCGATCCGAAAGGCGCGCGCTTCGATCCGAACTTCCACCAAGCCATGTACGAGGTGCAGGACCCGGGCGTACCCGAAGGCACCGTGGTCGACGTCATGCAGGCGGGCTACGCGATCGGCGACCGCTGCCTCCGGCCCGCGCTCGTCGCCGTGGCCAAAGGCGGGGCGAAGCAAGCGAAGCCGCAAGCGCCGAAGGGGCCCGCGTCTGCGCCCAAAGCCGCCAATGACGATTTTCCGGAAGGCGACTGGGGAGGCGACTGACGCCTCGCCCTCATTGTTCAAGCCGGCTTCGTCACGCGCCGCAGCGTGAGGTTGAAGCGCCCGCCTGCGGGAACGAGATCGGACGTGCCGGCAAGGATGCGGTCGATGCCGTGAAAGGCGAGCCGGTCGGTGTCGCCGAGCACGACCACGTCGCCAGACTTCAATTCGAAGGCTAGCGTCGGGTCTTTGCGCGATGGTCCCCCGAGGCGAAAGATCCCGGTATCGCCGAGCGACACGGAAAGAACCGGAGCGGCGAAATCGTCTTCGTCCTTGTCCTGGTGCAGCCCCATGTTGGCTTTTTCCGCATAGTAATTGACGAGGCAGGCCTCGGGCGGCGCCGGATAGCGCGCGAGCTCGCGCCAGAGTTCGAGGAGCGCGGCCGGGATCGGCGGCCACGGTTTCCCGGTCTCGGGATGGGTCGCCTGGTAGCGATAGCCGCGCTCCTTGTCCGTCACCCAGCCGAGCGGCCCGCAATTCGTCATGCGCACCGACATGGGCTTGCCCGAGCGCGGCATGGTGGGCGTGAAAAGGGGCGCCTCGGCAATGACTTCGCTGATCGCGGCGAGGAGGGCAATTTGACCCTCCCGAGCCAGCGCATGCGGAAAAAAGTCCATTGCTGCCTTTGTCTGATCCCAAGCCTGTCCTAGGGTCTCATATAGCGAAGAAAAAGAGGAGACGAGCCCCGGTGGCGGAAGCGGCGCAAAGACGGAACCCCGACGGTTACGTGCACGCCAGGGACGACGCCGAGTACGGCCGCTTACGCGACCAGGCGCTGCTGTGGCAAAGCGCGACCGAGTCGCTGCTCGACCGCGTCGGACTTCAGCCCGGCATGAGTTGCCTCGATGTCGGCGCAGGCCCGGGCGCGGTGATGCGGCTGATGGCCGACCGGGTGGGGCAAACCGGCCGCGTCACCGGCATCGAGCTCGACGGCGCGCTCGGCGCCCAGGCGCTTGCCGATCTCCGCGCGCAAGGGGGCGCCAATTTCGACATCGTCGCGGCCGATGCGCTGACGGTCAAGGCCGTGCCCGGCGCGCCTTTCGACCTCACCTATTGCCGGCTCTTCCTCATGCACATGCCGGAGCCGGTCGCGGTGCTCGAACGCATGCTCTATTGGACCAAGCCCGGCGGGGTGGTGGCGGCGCAGGAGTTCGATTTCGGCGCGATCGCGGTCGAGCCGCTCTGTCCCGCCATGACCGAGTTCAATCGCCTGTTCGAGGGGGTGTTTCGGGGCCATGGCCGCAATTTGCGCGCCGGGCGGCAACTGCCCGCGCAGTTCGAAGGCGCGGGCCTCGGCCTCCCCGACGGCACCTCGGCCGAAGCGAAATACCTGCCGCTGAAGGCGCTCGGGCCGATGCTGATCGGCGTTTACCAAGGCTTGTTCGCCGCCGCCGCCGAGCTTGGGATCGCCGACCCGGTCAGGGCCGAGGCGTTCAAGCGGGACATGACGGAGGCCGCGGCCGACGGACGCTATTACTGCCTCACCCCGATCCTCATCGGCGCTTGGAAGCGGGTGGCGTGATGCGCGCGCATCGCCCGCTTCTCCTTGCGGGCCATAGGGTTGCCACCTATATACCGCGGGACGCCGCCGCTTGAGTCGGCGGCTACGCCGATTGTTGGGGACCGATGCCATGCTTCGCGCTGAAATGGCGGGTGCCGTTCTTGGGCCCGCGCGGTCTGCCAGAAAGAGAGGTCTGTAATGGCGAAAGTGATCGGTATCGATCTCGGCACGACCAACTCCTGCGTCGCCGTGATGGAGGGCAAAAGTCCAAAGGTCATCGAGAACGCCGAGGGCATGCGCACCACACCGTCGATGGTGGCCTTCACCGATGACGGGGAAATCATCGTAGGACTTCCGGCCAAGCGCCAGGCCGTCACCAATCCCGAAAACACCTTCTTCGCCATCAAGCGCCTGATCGGCCGCCGCTGGGACGACCCGATGGTCGAGAAGGACAAGAGGCTCGTCCCCTACAAGATCGTCAAAGCCGGCAACGGCGACGCCTGGGTAGAGTCGCACGGCAAGCAATATTCGCCCTCGCAAATTTCCGCCTTCATCCTCCAGAAGATGAAGGAGACCGCCGAAACCTATCTCGGCCAGAAGGTCGAGCAGGCGGTCATCACCGTTCCCGCCTATTTCAACGACGCCCAGCGCCAGGCGACCAAGGACGCCGGCAAGATCGCCGGGCTCGAAGTCTTGCGCATCATCAACGAGCCGACCGCGGCCGCACTCGCTTACGGGCTCGAGAAGAAAGAGGGCAAGACCATCGCCGTCTACGATCTCGGCGGCGGCACGTTCGACATTTCAATTCTCGAAATCGGCGACGGTGTGTTCGAGGTGAAGTCCACCAATGGCGACACCTTCCTCGGCGGCGAGGATTTCGACATGCGAGTGGTCGATTATCTCGCCAACGAATTCAAGAAAGAGTCGGGTATCGATCTCCGCGGCGACAAGCTCGCGCTCCAGCGCCTTAAAGAGGCAGCTGAGAAAGCGAAGATCGAGCTGTCCTCGACCACGCAGACCGAGATCAACCTGCCCTTCATTACGGCCGACAAGTCCGGGCCGAAGCATCTTACCATGAAGCTCACGCGGGCAAAGCTCGAGAGCTTGGTGGACGACCTCATCCAGAAGACGATCGGCCCGTGCCAGAACGCTCTGAAGGATGCCGGGCTGAAGCCCGCCGAGGTCGAGGAAGTGGTGCTGGTCGGCGGCATGACCCGCATGCCGAAGGTGGTCGAGACGGTGAAGACGTTCTTCGGCCGCGAGCCGCATAAGGGCGTGAACCCGGACGAGGTGGTTGCCATCGGCGCCGCCATTCAGGCCGGCGTGCTGCAAGGCGACGTCAAGGACGTGCTCCTGCTCGACGTCACCCCGCTCTCGCTCGGCATCGAGACCTTGGGCGGGGTGTTCACCCGGCTCATCGATCGCAACACGACGATCCCGACCAAGAAGAGCCAGGTCTTCTCCACCGCCGAGGACAATCAGAACGCGGTCACCATCCGCGTGTTTCAGGGCGAGCGCGAGATGGCCGCGGACAACAAGCTGCTCGGGCAGTTCGACCTTGTCGGCATTCCCCCGGCGCCGCGCGGCGTGCCGCAGATCGAAGTGACCTTCGACATCGACGCCAACGGCATCGTCAACGTCTCGGCGAGCGACAAGGCGACCGGCAAGGAGCAGTCGATCCGCATCCAGGCCTCGGGCGGCCTCACCGATGCCGATATCAATCGCATGGTGAAGGAAGCCGAGAGCCACGCCGAGGAGGACAAGAAGCGCCGCGATCTGGTCGAGGCGCGCAATCAGGGCGAGGCGCTCATCCATTCGACCGAACGGATGTTGAAGGATTTCGGCGACAAGGTCGCAGCCGGAGACAAGGCCGCGGTCGAGGCTGCGGCGGCCGATCTCAAGACGGCGATCCAGGGCGAGGACAAGGACGCGATCAAGCAGAAGGTCGACGCGCTGGCGCAGGCCTCGATGAAGCTTGGCGAGGCCATGTATCAGGCGAGCCAGGGCGCTCAGGCCGCGGGCGGACCGTCGGACTCCGCCGGCGCCGGTCCCGACGACAAGGTGGTCGATGTCGATTTCGAAGAGGTCAAGGACGACGACAGCAAGAAGTCGGCCTGACGCAATGATACGGCAAGGGCGCCGGGCCGGTTCGGCCCGGCCCCGCGGCCCAACAGAACAGGCTTAGGCGCAAGCGGCGGGACGGGCGCCGAGCCGGAGGGGCGATGGCTAAACGGTGCTACTATGACGTTCTCGGCGTGACACGCGGCTCTCGCGACAGCGAGATCAAAGCCGCCTTTCGCCGTCTCGCCAAAGAATGTCATCCCGACCGCTGCAATGGCGACCCCCACGCCGAAAGACGTTTCAAGGAAGTCAACGAGGCCTACGAGGCGCTGAAAGATCCGCAGCGCCGCGCCGCTTACGATCGTTTCGGTCACGCCGCCTTCGAGCCGGGCCTCGGCGGCGGCGGCGCGCACGGCTTCGGCGCTGATTTTTCCGCGTCGATGTCGGC
Organism: Methyloceanibacter sp.; assembly: GCA_035715445.1. Classification (GTDB taxonomy): domain Bacteria; phylum Pseudomonadota; class Alphaproteobacteria; order Rhizobiales; family Methyloligellaceae; genus Methyloceanibacter. The sequence continues at coordinate 3,734 of DASTKZ010000051.1, read as the reverse complement.
GATGTTCGACGATCTGTTCGGCGAGTTCATGGGCCAGCGGCGCCCGCGCCAGCGTTCGGGCCGCGAGCGCGGCTCCGATCTCCGCTACAACATGGAGATCACGCTCGGCGAAGCCTATGTGGGCAAGACCGCGCAAATCCGCGTGCCGACCAGCGTCACCTGCGAGAGCTGTTCGGGCGGCGGCGCCAAGGCCGGCACCTCGCCCACCACTTGCCGCGCTTGCGGCGGCGTGGGCAAAGTGCGCGCAAGCCAAGGCTTCTTCACCATCGAGCGCACCTGCCCCACGTGCCAGGGCCGCGGCCAGACCATCGAGACACCCTGCCCCTCGTGCACCGGCACGGGCCGCGTCACCCGCGAACGAACGCTCTCGGTCACCATCCCCGCGGGCGTGGAAGACGGGACGCGCATCAGGCTCGCGGGCGAAGGTGAAGCGGGGTTGCGCGGCGGGCCGCCCGGCGACCTCTACATCTTCCTCTCGATCAAACCGCACGAATTCTTTCAGCGCGACGGCGCCGACCTCTTCTGCCGCGTGCCGATCGCCATGACGACGGCAGCGCTCGGCGGCCAGATCGAAGTGCCGACCATCGACGGCGGCAGGACGCGGGTGAAAATCCCGGAAGGAACCGAAAGCGGCAAGCAGTTCCGCCTCAAGGACAAGGGCATGCCGGTGCTGCGCTCGCGGCAGCAGGGCGATCTCTATATCCAGGTCGAGGTCGAGACGCCGAAGAATCTTTCGCGCAAGCAGCGCGACCTGCTCAAGTCGTTCGAGGAGGCATCAAGCGCGAGCACGAGCCCGGCATCGACCGGGTTCTTCGCCCGCGTTAAGGATTTCTTCGAGGGCATCCGCGAGTAGTAGGCTACCCTCACGCTCCATACTTCACGTAGAGTGCCGGGCGGAGCGACACCCGCTAGGAAGCCTTCGATGCGACTCCTCTTCTTCGCCGGCAGCACGCGCGAAGGCTCGTTCAACCGGAAGCTTGCCGCGCTTGCCCATCACATCGCCTCCGCCAACGGCGTCGAGGCGGTGCTCGTGGAGCTCAAGGACTATCCGATGCCGCTCTATAACGGCGACCTCGAAGCGAAGGAGGGACCGCCCGAGCGATCGCGCGCCTTCAAGGCGCTGCTTGCGGAGTATCAGGGCGTCTTCATCGCGAGCCCCGAGTACAACTCCTCGGTCACGCCGCTGCTCAAGAACACGCTCGATTGGGTGAGCCGGGTCAAGGACGATCAGATCGACGTGTTTCGCTCGCGCGTGTTCGCCATCTCCGGCGCCTCGCCCGGCTATTATGGCGCCATGCGCAGCCTGCTGCATCTCCGTCAGATCCTCGAAATCGGGCTCGGCGCATCCGTCATTCCCCAGCAGATCGCGGTGCCGCGCGCGATGGACGCTTTCGAGGGCGACGGCAGCCTAAAAGACAAGGCGCAGCAGACCCTGTGCAAAAATGTGGTCGAGGCGCTCGCCGTCGCCGCAAGGAAGTTCATGTCGTGATGGAGGCCAAGAACCGGCTGATCGTCGCGCTCGACGTCGGAAGCGTCAAAGAGGCGCGGTCTCTGATCGAGACGCTTGGGCAGGGCGTCGGAGTTTACAAGATCGGACTCGAACTTCTGTTCGCCGGCGGCTTTGCGCTGGCCGAGGCTCTTGCACGTGAAGGCCGCGCGGTCTTCGTCGATGCCAAGCTCTCCGACATCGAGGCGACGGTCGAGCGGGCGACCGCCGCGATCGCGCGCGCGGGCGCGTCCTTCCTCACCGTGCATGCGCTCGACGCTAAGACTCTCGAAGCGGCGGTGCGCGGGCGGGGTGACAGCGCTCTCAAGCTTCTCGGCGTGACGGTGCTCACCAATCTTGCGCCTGCGGATTTGATCGAGCACCGCATCGACCATCCTTTGCCTGAGGTCGTGCGGCATCGGGCCGCGCTCGCGAAGAAAGCGGGCCTCGACGGTGTGATTGCCTCAGGCCGAGAGGCGGCCGAGATCCGCCGCGCGGCGGGCCGGGATTTCCTGATCGTGACGCCGGGGGTGCGGCCCTCGGGAAGCGAGGCGCAGGACCAGACCCGCGCTGTGACCCCGAAGCAAGCGATCATGGCCGGCGCCGACTATCTCGTGGTCGGGCGCCCCATTACTCGCGCTGCCGATCCGCGCAAGGCGGCCGATGCCATCGTGGGCGAGATCGCGGCCGCTCTAGCGCGCTAGCGCGGCGAGGCGGGTCTCGATCAGGCGGACAAGTTCGCCTGCGTCGCCCTCGATCGCGACCTGCTTCACCCGCGACTTCGTCCCTTGCGCCACCGAGACGCTGCGTACCGGAAGCTCGAGCCAGTCGGCGATCAGCTTCACCAGCGCCGCGTTGGCGCGGCCTTGTTCCGGCACCGCCCGCACTCGCGCCTTCAGCACCGTCTCGCCGCCGAAATCGGCGAAGCCTTCGATCGCATCGCGGGAGGATTTCGGCGTCAGCCGCACTTTGAGCACGACGCCGGATTTGGTCCCTTGGGCTTGCAGCCGGGGCGCCGCGCTCAAAGCTCGGCGGCGGGCGTGACCGCGGGCAGGAGCCAGCCGACCAGCACGACATCGCGAATGAAGATCAGGAACAAGATCAGAATGACCGGCGAGATGTCGATGCCGCCGAGATTGGGTATCACCCTCCTGATCGGGCGAAGCGCGGGCTCGGTCACCCGGTAGAGCATGTCGGCGATCTGATAGACGAACCGGTTGTGGGTGTTGAGCACGTTGAAGGCGATCAGCCAGCTCAAGACCGCGCCGATGATAATCACCCAGATATAGAGGTCGATGACAAGAACGAGGAATCCGATCAGGGGCACCATCAAATGACCTCCATCGCTTGGCCAGGGATCATGTAGCGGAGAGGCGACGATCAGGGCAAGTCTCGGCTCGCTTGACAGGGCTTTGGGCCGATCCCTAAATGCCCCGACCGATGGGGCCGTAGCTCAGTTGGGAGAGCGCAGCAATCGCACTGCTGAGGTCACCGGTTCGATCCCGGTCGGCTCCACCATCCTCCTGAAATTTGGCTAGGCGGCGAGGCTTGGGCCGTCGTCTGAAGCGGCTTGCTTGCGCGCGCGGCCGGTCGCGCTCCTGCGCTCGGCGAGAGCGCGCGGCAATTGCAGATTGCCATCGGCGTCACGCACCCTGAAGAACCACCCCATCGACGGCACGATAAGAAAATCGGGGGTGAAGCGCCGCAGGAAAAGGCCGATGCGATTGAACAAGCCGATGACGATGGTTTTCCGCCCGCGCATGAATCTGCGGTAGCCGACGCGGGCAATCTCCTCGGCGCTCTTGACCGGAAAGAGCTGCACGTAGCGCGAATACTCAGCACCCGCCTTGGCATGCATCGCGGTCGCGACCGCGCCCGGGGCAAGCGAGGCGACGCGCACGCCCGTCCCCATCGTCTCATAGGCAAGCGCGCGGGTGAGCGAGAGCACGAAGGCTTTGCTTGCGGCATAGGTCGCCTGGTAGGGCACCGGCATGAAGCCTTCGACCGAGGCGACGTTGAGAATCCCGCCGCAGCGCCTTGCGATCATGCCGGGGAGAAAGCGGCGCACGAGATCGACCACCGCGCGCGCATCGAGATCGACGATCTGCCGCAGCGTCGCCGGGTCCTGGTCCTGGAAGAAGCCGGCCGACATGATCGCGGCGTTGTTGACGAGAATGTCGGCGTAGAGCCCGCTCCGCGCGAGCGCCTTCTCGACCGCATCGCAGCCCTCGACCGTGCAGAGATCGGC
>DASTKZ010000050.1:0-10552 GCA_035715445.1 Methyloceanibacter sp. | reverse complement strand
GATGGTCGGATCGGCGAGTTGGACCTCGTTGAAAGTGGTCTGCATCGGTTTCCGCCTATATCCCCGAATACATGCGGCCGGGATTGAGAATGCCGACCGGGTCGAAAGCGCGCTTCAGCGCCGCCGTCAGCGCCATCAGCGGAGGATCGAGCGGCTGGAACACATCGATCATGGTCCTCGCTCCCGCCTCGGCCCGGATCAAGGTGGCATGACCGCCAAATTCGGCAAGGGTGCGGCGGATTTCGACGGCGCCGGCATCGGAGATCGGCGGCGTTTCGAGCCAGATCAGGCCGCCGGACCAGTCGTAGAAGACGCGCACGTCGATCTTGCGGGCCACCGCGCCAATCAGCTTGGTCGCGGTCGAAGGCGGGGTGGAAATGCGCCACAGCGGGCGCGACGATTTGTGGAACATCCGCAGCGTCTTGATCTCGTCCCAAAAAATGCGGCTCCGCATGGTGTCGAGTTCGAGGGCGGGCGCGTAGGCCTGGAGCATTTGCTTCAAGCGGCTAGAACGATAGCGGGCGGAGGCGGGAAAGTTCTCGACCCTCACCGCGGTGACCGAGGCGCCGGCATTGGCGATTTCCTGATCGGAGAAGTGCTCGGCAAGGGCGGCATGCATATGCACCGTGCCGGAGACCTCGAACGGCGTGCCAAGCGCCATGCACAAGGCCTGGACGCCGGTCGGATCGGTAAGACCGAAACAGAGAACGGTGCGCGTTTCGCGCTGGGCCGGAAGCACCTTCAACGAAATCTCGGTCATCATCGCCAGCGTTCCCCACGAGCCGGCAAGGCCGCGGCCGAGATCGTAGCCGGTGACGTTCTTCATCACCCGCCCCCCCGATCTGATGGTTTCGCCGCGCCCGTTGATCGCCTGGACGCCGAGCACATGGTCGCGCGCCGAGCCCGAACGGATGCGCCTGGAGCCGGAGAGATTGGCGGCAATGACACCCCCGATCGTGCCCTGGCCCGGTCCGAAGCCGAGCATCGGGCCGAGATCGACCGGTTCGAAGGGAAGCTCCTGGTCGTTCTCGGCAAGAAGCTGCTCAATCTCGGCGAGCGTCGTCCCGGCGCGGACGACGAGCACAAGCTCGCTCGGCTCGTAGATGGGCACACCGACGAGGTTCTCGGCGCTCAGCACGGCGCCGTGCTGCATCGGGCGGCCGATTTCGCGCTTGGTGCCCCGCCCCATCACCTCGATCGGCGTCCGCGTGTCGGCCGCCTCGGCGATGAGGTAGGCAAGCTCCTCGACATTGTCGGGAGCGTGAAAGCCGACCCGCATATGCCCGGTCACTGTTGACCTCGCGCTTCGAGCGGAAAGACCTTGCCGGGATTGAGTAGCCACTCCGGATCGAAAGCGGCCTTGACGCGCATCTGCTGCACCAGATCCGCCTCGGAAAACTGCACTCGCATCAGGTCGCGCTTCTCGATGCCGACGCCATGCTCGCCAGTCAGGCAGCCGCCGAGTTCGACGCACAATTTCAGGATTTCCGCCCCGCACAGCTCGACACGCTCGAGCTGGAGCGGGTCGTTGGCGTTGTAGAGGATGAGCGGGTGGAGATTGCCGTCGCCGGCATGAAAGATGTTGGCCACGTCGAAGCGGTAGCGCCGGCAGATCCAGCCGATCTCGTCGAGCGCCTTCGGCAGCTTCGACAGCGGGATCACGCCGTCCATACAGTAATAGTCGGAGAGCTGGCCGATGGCGCCGAACGCGGCCTTGCGTCCCTTCCAGATCTTGGCGCTTTCCTCCGCGCTTTGGCTGCGGCGAAGCGTGAGCGGATCGAAGTCCTGGGCGATCTCGGTAATACGGTCGAGGAGCGTGTCGATCTCGTCGTCGGAGCCCTCGACCTCGACGATGAGGAGCGCCTCGACGTCGAGGGGATAGCCCGCGGCGACGAAATGCTCGCAGACGTGAATCGCGGGCCGGTCCATGAATTCGAGCGCGACCGGAACGATGCCGGCGGCGATGATCGCGGCGACGCAAGCGCCGGCGTTCTCGTTGGAGCCAAAGCCGAGCAGCATCGGCCGCGCGCCTTCGGCCGCTTTGAGCAGGCGCACGGTCACCTCGGTGACGACGCCGAGCTGGCCTTCGGACCCGGCGATCAAGCCGAGAAAATCGTAGCCGGGCGCATCGAGGCTCGCGCCGCCGATATCGACGACGTCCCCGTTCATCAACACCATGCGGACGCCGAGCACGTTGTTGGTGGTGACGCCGTATTTCAGGCAATGAGCCCCGCCGGAATTGGTCGCGACATTTCCGCCGATGGTGCAAGCAATCTGGCTCGACGGGTCGGGCGCGTAAAAGAAGCCGTCGCCAGCGACCGCGTCGGTAATGCCGGAATTGGTGATGCCGGCCTCGACGCGTGCCACGCGGCTTGCGAGATCGATGTCGAGCACCTTGCTCATGCGCGAGAGGCAAAGCACAATCGCGTCCTCGAGCGGCAGGGCGCCGCCCGAGAGAGAGGTGCCCGCGCCCCGCGGCACGACCTTGATATGGTTGTCGTGACAGAAGCGTAAGATCGCGCTCACCTCTTCGGTGCTGCCGGGCAAGAGGACCGCAAGCGGCATGGCGCGATAGGCGGTGAGCGCGTCGGTCTCGAAGGTGCGGCGGCCGACTTGATCGGCTATCAGCGTCGCTCCAGGCACAAGCTTCGCCAGCTCCTTCAGCAACTCGTTGCGGTGCTGGAGGATCGCCTGGTCCGGGGTCGGCATGGCGATATGCGACATAAGCGCGCTTCCGATTCACGTCGTCGAGGAGGTCCGCCGGTCCCCCTGTGTCGCATGGTTAAGGGCTTACGGGCAATATGGCCCGCTCATCCTGCCGCCTTTTGAGGGAGGCCGCTTTGCTGCTAAGTAATGCCGGTCCTAGGGAGAGCGCGAGCGGCGACGATCCTCTGCAAAGACAACGATTAGGACGTCCCAAGGAGAAGCGAGATGAGCCGTATTCAGTTTATTGGAGTTGGCGCCATAGCCTTCATTGTCTTGAGCGGACCGGCATCAGCCGAGGGCGACGCCGCCAAGGGCAAGGAATCCTTCGCCAAATGCGGTATTTGCCATCAAGTCGGCCCCACTGCCCAAAACGCTATCGGGCCCGAGCTGAACAAGATCGTCGGGCGCAAGGCCGCAACCGCACCCGGTTTCGCCTACTCCCCGGGCCTGAAGAAGCTCGGCGATGAAGGCTTCACCTGGACCGCGGAAAATCTCGACAAGTGGATTGCCGATCCGAAGGCGATGCTGCCCGATTCCCCGATGGCTCAGCTGTTCCAGGGCATCTCTGACGCGCAAGAGCGGGCCAACATCATCGCTTATCTTCAGACGCAGTAGCGACGCCGCTCAAGGGCTGGGGTTCGTTTCCACCGCCGCGCCGGACCCTTGCGCCGGCGCGGGCGCGGATTTGCTCTGCGCCGCTTCGCCGAACTTGGCGATGTCCTGGAGGACCGTCCTGAAGAAATAGTCGCTGCCGCCCTCTTCCTTGGCGACCTCGTCCCATGCCGAGCGAAGCGCGGACAACACCGCCTGGGGCATCTGCTCGACGCGGACGCCGTCTTTCGCCTTCATCCGGTCGAGAGCTTCGGTCTGCAGGCGCGCGCTGTCGGCAAGCGTCTCCTTCAACGTGTCGCGACAGGCGCCGTCGATCAGCGCGCGATCGGCTTCGGACAGCGCGTTCCAGCGATCCTTGCTGATGAGAAGCTCAAGAACGGTCTCGGGCTGCTGCCAGCCGGGCTCATAGATGAGCTTGACCTTGTCCTTGATCCCGAGGCGCTCGTCGACGGCCGGCGTATAAAGCTCGGCGGCGTCGATCTTCTTCTTGGTAAAGGCGGTATCGAGATCGCCGCCAGGCACCAGCACCGTTACCGCGCCCGCGCGCGACATCACCCTGCCGCCCAACCCGAAGATGCGCATGCGCAAGCCTTCGAGGTCGGAGGTGGTCTTGATCTCCTTGGCGAACCAGCCGCCCGCTTCCGCGCCACCGAAGGCGCAAGGGATGACGTGAACCTTGAGCCCGGCGTGGTCGTACATTTCCTGATAGAGCGTCCGGCCGTTCCCGGTATCGAACCAGGCCAGATACCGAGACGCATCGAGGCCGAAGGGGTAACCGGCGAAGAGCGAGCCGGCGGGAATCTTCGCCGCCCAGAAGCTCGCGGTCGCGAAGCCCGCATCGACCTTGCCGTCGGATACCTTGGCGAGAATCTCGTCGGGCTTGGTCCCGTCGCCCGGCTGCTTCAGCTCGAGGAGGATGCCGCCAGAGGAGCGCTTCTCGATGAGCTTGGCGAGCCTTGCCGCGGGCTCGCCGAGGCCGGGGAGATGGGTGCCGTAAACCACGGGAGTGACGAGGCGCACCGGCTCCGCGCCGGCCGCCGGGCAGGGCGCCAGTAGAATCGCCACAAGCAGCAAACGTCCGCGCATCGCCCTTCCGCTCCCCTTCTCCTGCGTCCGGCGGATTCGGTTTCCTTGAGTCGCGAGCGCAATGCTACATCCTGGTTCACCTCCCCCGCCACTCGGGTGGACTTGCAAAGGCCGCAAATGACTTTGAACGCCTCTCCCCACGTCGGCCTGTTCGTCACCTGCCTCGTCGACCTGTTCCGGCCGAGCGTCGCGTTCGCGGTGATCAAGCTGATCGAGGCCGGCGGCGCCCGCGTCGAGGTCCCCCGCGCGCAGACCTGTTGCGGGCAACCCGCCTATAATTGCGGCGACCGAAAGAGCGCCATCGCGATCGCCCGCCAAGTGGTCGAGACCTTCGAGCGTTTCGACTATGTCGTCGCGCCCTCCGGCTCCTGCGCCGGCATGCTCAAGCTGCACTATCCTCGCCTGCTCGCCGGCGATCCTCAATTCGCCGAACGGGCGGAAAGTCTCGGCGCCAAGAGTTTCGAGCTGACGTCGTTTCTGACCGATGTGCTCGGGCTCAAAACCGTCGATGCCGCCTTTGCCGGCACCGTGACCTATCACGATTCCTGCTCGGCCTTGCGCGAACTCGGCGTGCGCGACGCCCCGCGCCGGCTGCTTAAAACCGTGAGAGGGCTGTCGCTGGTGGAGCTTGGCGACGCGTCAGTCTGCTGCGGCTTCGGCGGCGCCTTCTCGGTCAAGTACCCGGAGATTTCCACCGTGATCCTCGACGCCAAGCTGAACGACATCGCCGGAACCGGCGCCCGCACCGTGGTGTCGAGCGATCTCGGCTGCCTCATGCAAATCGCAGGAAGGCTCGCGCGCGAGCACGCGCCCGTCGAAGCGCGCCATGTCGCCGAGGTGCTCGCCGGCATGACGGATGGCCCGGCGATCGCCGCGCCTCAGGCGGCGCGCTAGGGGCGGGGGCATGAGCGCGCCAACGCAAGACTTCAGAAAAGCCGCCGCGCGGGCGCTCGCCGACCCCGCGCTGCAGAAGGCGCTCCTCAACGTCAAGCACGGATTCGTCGCCAAGCGCGAGGCGGCGCGCGCGGACCTCCCCGAATTCGACTCCTTGCGCCACGAGGCGCGCGCCATCAAGGACCACACGCTCGCCCATCTCGACCTCTACCTCGAAGCTTACGAGCGCAAGGTCGCCGAAAGCGGAGGCGACGTGCATTACGCGCGCGACGCCGCCGAGGCCCGCGCCATCGTGCTCAACCTCTGCGAGGCGGCAAGAGCGAGACTTGTCACCAAGGGCAAATCGATGGTGTCGGAGGAGATCGGTCTCAACGCCCATCTCGAAGCCGCGAGCATCGAGGTGGTCGAGACCGACCTCGGCGAATATGTCGCGCAAGCACGGGGCGAGCGCCCGAGCCACATCATCGCCCCGATTATTCACCTCAACAAGGAAAGCATCGAGCGCGATTTCCGCAACCGCCATCGCCATCTGCCGGCTCGGCGGAAACTCGATCGAGCCGAGCATCTCGTCGCCGAAGCGCGCCAGGTCCTGCGCGAGAAATTCCTGAGCGCCGATGTCGGCATCACTGGCGCCAATTTCCTCATCGCCGAGACCGGCTCGTCGGTAATCGTCACCAATGAAGGAAACGGCGACCTGACCGCGACGCTGCCGCGCACGCATATCGTTGTCGCCTCGATCGAGAAGATCGTGCCGACGCTCGAAGACGCATCGGTGCTGATCCGGCTCCTCGCCCGCTCGGCGACGGGCCAGGACATCACCACCTATACGACCTTCTCGACGGGCGTGCGGCGGAACGGCGATCCCGACGGCCCCAGCGGCTACCATGTCGTCCTGCTCGACAATGGGCGGAGCGAGATGCTCGGCAACGAGTTCTCCGACATGCTGCGCTGCATCCGCTGCGGCGCCTGCCTCAATCACTGCCCGGTCTATGGCGCGATCGGCGGACATGCTTATGGCTCAATCTATCCCGGTCCGATGGGCGCGGTCTTGACGCCGCAGATCGAAGGCATCGATCGCGCCCGCGATCTCCCCAACGCTTCGAGCTTCTGCGGACGATGCGAGGCGGTCTGTCCGCTCGACATCCCCCTCCCCGGGATGATGCGGGCTTGGCGCGAGCGCGATTTCGCGCGCGGCACCCCGCCCCTGACCGAGCGCCTCGCCTTGAAGCTCTGGTCGTATGCGGCAAGGCGTCCGCGCCTCTATCATGCGCTTGCGCGCATCGCCGTCCGCCGCTTGGCGCGGGCGGCGGGGGCGCACGGCGCCGTGCGCCGCTTCCCCTTCCTCAAGGCATGGACCGGCACGCGCGATCTTTTGGCGCCGGAGGGGGAAACCTTTCACGATCTTTACGCCAAGGCGCGACGCGAGAAGACGCCATGACGGTTCCGGACGAAGCCCGCGGCATGATCTTCGAGCGCATCCGCACAGCACTCGGCGCCGAGCGTCTCGACCGAGCGCGCCGGAGCGCGGTTCAGCGGCGGCTCGAGCGTCACCCGCGCGGGCCCATCCCTTCGCGCGCCAAGCGCCAAGGCGAGGAGCGCGTCGCGCTCTTCGCCACCATGCTCGCAAAGCAAGGCGCCGAAGTGAGCCGCGTGGCCACGCCGAAGGAGGCGGTTGGCGCCGTTGCCTCCTATCTCGGCACGTGCAACCTGCCGCCGCGCCTGCGCATCGGTAAGGACCGCGTGCTTGCGGCGCTTCCCTGGCGCGAGGCGTGGGACATCGAACGCGCGTTCGGCGCGGCCGAGCCCAATGACAGGGCTTCGCTGTCGCGCGCCGTCGCCGGCGCGGCGGAGACCGGGACATTGTTCCTGCTCTCCGGTTCCGACAACCCGACCAGCTTGAACTTCCTGCCCGAGGCCCACAGCGTGCTCATCGCCGCCTCCGACATTTTCGCTTCCTACGAGGAGGCCTTCGACCGCATCCGCTCGCTTTCCGGGGGCGTCATGCCGCGCAGCGTCAATCTCATCAGTGGGCCGTCGCGGACCGCCGATATCGAGCAAACCATCGTGCGCGGCGCGCACGGCCCGCGCCACCTGCACGTCGTGATCCTCGGCTGATCGGATGATGCGAAAGCGCCTTCTTTCTCGAAGAAAATCCCCGAATTTCGCTCACTTCCGTTCGCTTGTGGCTTGCGTTATGGTGCAACGCAACTCACGCGTTCCGCCCTGCGGAACGCGCGCGGTACGCTGAATCCGGTTCGGGGGTTGGCCCTTCATGCGTTTTGCCGTCTGGCTGATCGAGTGTCCTCGCTGGTTCAAGCGGGCCGTCTTGATCGTCAACGACCTCGTGCTCCTGAGCCTCGCGGTGTGGGCGGCCTACACGCTAAGGCTGAGCCGTCTCTACGTGCCCGACTCGCTCGACAAGTGGCTGGTGATTGCGGCGGCGCCCGTTATCGGCGTCGCCGTGTTCCATATGCGCGGGCTCTACAAGCTCGTGACCCGTTTCATCGGCCCGGAGGGCACGACCCGCATCTATATCGCCGTGCTCATCGCCGCGGTGTTGTGGGCGGTCGCGGTCTTGATGAGCGGCGTCAAGGACCATCCGCGCTCGGCCATCGTCATCTATGCGCTGATCGCCGCGCTTCTGATCCGGCTTAGCCGGCAATGGGCCGGAATGCTTCTGCTCGCGGCAGCGCCGCAGCACAAGCCGGCGAGCTTCGACACTCGCAAGAGCGTCATCATCTATGGCGCGGGAACGATCGGCATCCAGCTGTTGCGCGCCCTGAACGAGGCCGGCGGCTACAAGACCGTCGCCTTCATCGACTCAAATCCTTCGCTGGCCGGCCAGTTCGTCCACGGCGTCAAGGTGCTCCGGCCCGAGAAGATCGGCAAGGTGATCGCAGGCGAGAATGTGAAAGAGGTGCTGCTCGCCACGCCGACCGCGCTCCGCGGCGAGCGCCGGATCGCGCTCAAGGTGCTTGAGGCGTTTCCGGTGGTGGTGAAGACGCTGCCGGCGCTCGAGGATATCGCTTCCGGTCACGTGCAGGTCAGCGACCTCCGGCCGATCGACGTCGAAGATCTGCTCGGCCGCGATCCGGTCACGCCCGATATCGAGCTTCTTGCCGCCAATGTGCGCGGCAAGACGGTGATGATCTCGGGGGCCGGCGGCTCGATCGGATCGGAGCTGACACGCCAGTTGCTCATGCTCGGGCCGAAGACGCTCGTTCTTTTGGAGCTATCGGAAGTCGCACTCTACGATATCTCGATGGAGATCGAGGATATCAAGCGCCGCCTGCATGACGAGGGAGCCGCCGCGCCTTCGACCGCCATCGTCGCCGTGCTCGGCTCGGTGCTCGACCGCAAGCTCGTGGCCCGCACCATAGCGGACCGCGGCGTCGAGGTGATCTATCACGCCGCCGCGTACAAGCACGTCCCCATTGTCGAGACCAACCCCTTCGCCGGACTTCAGAACAACACCTTCGGTACTCTGGTCGTGGCCGAGGTTGCCAAGGAACTCGGGGTCGAGCGCTTCGTCCTCGTATCGAGCGACAAGGCCGTGCGACCCACCAACATCATGGGCGCGAGCAAGCGGCTGGCCGAGCAGATCCTTCAGGCGATGGCGCAGGACAGCGGCGTCTCGACCGTCTTCACCATGGTGCGCTTCGGCAACGTGCTCGATTCATCCGGTTCCGTGGTGAAGCTGTTTCGCACTCAGATCAAGGCCGGAGGCCCGGTGACGGTGACCCATCCGGACGTGATCCGCTACTTCATGTCGATCCCGGAGGCGGCCCAGCTCGTCATCCAGGCGGGAACGATGGCGACCGGCGGCGAAGTGTTCGTGCTGGAGATGGGAACGCCGGTCAAGATCGACGACCTTGCCCGCACCATGATCCGCCTCTCGGGCCTCGAAGTGCGCGACGAGAAGCACCCCGACGGCGACATCGCCGTCGCCTATATCGGACTTCGCCCCGGCGAGAAGCTCTACGAGGAGCTTCTCATCGGCGAGAACACGACCGGCACGAGCCATCCGCGCATCTTCAAGAATTCGGAGCCGATCGTGCCGTTCGAGGAACTTGCCGGGGTGCTGCAACGCCTCGAGGACGCGATCCAGAACCTTGACGAGAGCAAGATGCAGGAGCTGCTGCGATCGGTGGTCGAAGGTTATTTGCCGGCGAGCAGCGGGCCGCAAGTTGCGGGCAAGGTCGAGTGGCAGCCCGCCTCGCGCACGCTTCACTAGCAAGAATGACCGAGCCCGAGCCCCTGTTGTGGGCGGCCGTCCTGGTCGCGGGCTGCGCGAGCCTCTCGGCGGTCTTGATCTTTTTTTTCCGGCCCCTGCTCCTGCAGCATCTCATGGCGCACCCCAATGCGCGTTCGTCGCACAAGACCCCGACGCCGCAAGGCGCGGGACTCGCGGTCATGGTGTCGGTCTTCGCGGGCACGGCGCTTGCGATCGTGACGGCGCCGCCACTCGGGGCGCCGAGCCTCGTTCCCGTTCTCGTTATCGCTTGCGGCCTCACCATCCTCGGCGGGATCGACGATTGGCTGACGCTCCCCGTGTCGTGGCGGTTCTTGGGCCAGGCGCTTGCGGCAGCCGCGCTCGTGCTCAGCCTGCCCGAAGGGTTCCAGCTCTTTCCCGGCCTCATGCCGTTGCCGCTCGAGCGCGCGCTCATCGCCGTCGGCATCGTCTGGTTCATCAACGCGGTGAATTTCCTCGACGGGCTCGACTGGATGACGGTCGTCCAGGTCGTGCCGATCGCGCTCGCAATCGCCATCCTCAACGGGCTTGGCGCCGTGCCGGCGACGATCGCAGTGCTCGCCCTCGCGCTGCTTGGCGCTGTGTTCGGCTTTGCCGTCTTCAACAAGCACCCGGCGCAGATCTTTCTCGGCGATGCCGGCAGCCTGCCGATCGGGCTCTGCCTCGCCTTCATGCTGATCTTCGTGGCAAAGACCCATCTCGCGGCGGCGCTCATTCTCGCCCTCTATACGATGGCGGATTCGACGATTACCTTGGTCCGGCGCATCCGCGCCAAGGAGCCGATCCTCTCGGCCCATCGCACGCATTTCTATCAGCGCGGCGTGGCGGCGGGGCTCAGCGTGCCGCAGGTGACGGCGCGCGTGCTGCTGTTGCAAATTCTGCTCGCCGTGCTCGCCATCGCCACGGTGCTGTTCCCCACCCTTCCCGCCGCTCTCCTCTGCCTCGGGCTAGGCGTGCTTGGAACCGCGCGCCTGCTCCACGCTCTTGCCAATGGCCGCTGAT
>DASTKZ010000049.1:0-4012 GCA_035715445.1 Methyloceanibacter sp. | reverse complement strand
CATTTGGCGCGCACGACAGCCATGGCCGCGAGCCGGAGCGACAATTCGGGAGGCCTTGCCATGCTCGATGTGATCGTGCTCATCGCCATGGCCGTCACGGCGGCCGCTTTCGCCGTCGGCCTCATTCTCCATTCCGGCATCGCCCAGATCCCGGCGCTGATCGCCTCCGCTGCGCTCTACATGGTCATGGCCGCCTCCTACCTGATGGTGGCGCGCACCCCCAAATCCGGGGGCGGCGGTTCCGACCGCCTTAATGAGCTTGAAGCCGCGCTCGAGGTCATCGACAAGGACCTGCAGCGCATCGACAAGGTCGAGGACGACGTGTCCCGCCTCGATCTTCTCACCGATCGTATCGACCGGCTCGATCAGGCCGTGAGCGATTATGGGGCGGGCGATCGCGGCAGCGGCGTCAGCCGTTTCGCCGGCGTGTCCCAGGAGATCGAGGCGGTGCATGCCAAGATCGAGAACCTGCGCTCCGACCTCGAAGGCGAGGCGAGAACGCAGCGCGACAAGATCGCGGGCGAGCTCAAGGGGCTCGAAGCCATGATCAAGCAATTGTCGCGCGATCTGGCCGATGCCCCCGATGTGACCGCGGGCCGGGAGGAGCAAGCTGCGGCGTTGGCGGATCCCTTTGTCGCGATCAGGAAGATCGAGCCCGACTTGGATGAGGACGATTTCGCGGTGCCACTGCCCGTGAAAGAGGCGACGTCCGTCACCGTTGCGGTGGTCGAGGTCGAGGAAACCGAGGAGCTGGTGCTCGACGGCGAGAGCGAAGAGGAGGCTACGACCAAGCGCGAAGAGGAGCCCGCGCCTGAAGCGGAACTTCCCAGCATCGCCGATACCACCGGCATCGGCGATGCCGAGATGCTTGAGCTCGTCAGCCAAGGGATCGAGGCCGGCCGCGTCGATCTCTATTTGCGCACGACGGTGAGGCTGCCCGAGAGAAAGCCGCGTTACCTCGAGGCCTTTACCCGCATTAGGACCAAGACGGACTCTCTGGTTCGTCCCCGCTCTTATCTTCCCGCGGCCGAAGCCGCCGGCATGATGCCGCTCATCGACAACGTGCTGCTGGTCAAGAGCGTCCAGACGCTGCGGCGGCTCGGTTCTGCATCGCGCATCAAGGCCGTGTTCTGCAACGTCTCGACCAGCACCTTGCTCGATCCGGAGTTCTTCCCGGAGCTCGTCGAATTCATGGAGGAGAATAGCGGGCTCTCCGAGAACCTGATCTTCGAGGTCAGCCAGGCGGCGATCTCCGGATTCGGGGCGACGGAGTTCGGCGCATTCGAGACGCTCGCCGCGCTTGGGTTTGGTTTCTCGCTCGATCACGTCGCCGATTTCGATCTCGATTTCGTCGGCTTGCGCGATCGCTCTTTCCGCTTCGTCAAGGTCGATGCGCCGACCTTCCTCCGCGTCAAGGAGGGCGGGACGTTCTCGGCGGGCGACATGAAGCGCGCGCTCGACGACTTCGCCATCAAGTTGATCGTGGAAGACGTCGAGGACGAGGACACGGTGGCGCGGCTACTCGAACGCGGCATCGAGCTTGCGCAGGGCAACCTGTTCGGCATCCCGAAGCCCATGAGCCCGGCGCTCTTTCGCGAGATCGAAGGCCCGGGCAAAAAAGGATAGCGGGGTAGGCGCGAGCCCCGAGGAGTCGGGGCTCGAATGTTTGGCGCGTCTATTCGGGGATCAGACCGTCCTCTTTCAGCTCTTTCTCCTCGATATCCTCCGAGCCTTTGCCCTCCTCTTTGGGCCGTTCGGGCTCGGTGACCGGCGGGGTTTCCGCGTCCCTGCCGACGGCGGCGGGAGGCGGAGTGACGTCGGGCAGCAAGTCGTGCCAGACTTCTGCATTCTCTTCGTCTTCGACCGTGATGAGCAGTGAGGGGCTCGCGCCGGGCGCGGGGGGAGAGACGGCGAAAGCGGGGCAGGCGAAAACCGCGCCGCCGAGCGCGAACGCCGCACCGATCTTGATCAAAGGGTGCACCATTGTCTTTGGTCTCCTTGAAGGTCACCGCCGCTCAAGCTTCCTTGGCGTCCGACTTGGGGCGGATTGCCGCAACTCTACCGCAAAGACCGATTCGCCGTCATCGTCGCCTGCGCCGCCGCTTGACCCCTCGTGCCGTTATCTCTAACCGAGCGTGAATGGCCGTCGCAGCAGCGAACATTCCCGTCTTCGATACGATCAGGGAGTTGGGCCCGCGTTACCGCGCCTGGCTCGTCGATATCTGGGGCGTCATTCATAACGGTCGTCGCGCCTTCCCGCGCGCGGTCGCAGCGACGCGCGCCTTTCGCAACGAGGGCGGCATCGTGGTTTTGCTTTCGAACTCGCCGCGACCGAGTCCTTCCGTCAAGGACCAGCTCCGCCGTCTTGGCGTTCCGGACGATGCCTATGATGCGACCGTTACCTCGGGCGACCTCACCCGCCACGAACTCGAAAAGCATAAGGGCGCAACCGTCTTCCATCTCGGGCCCGAGCGCGACCGGCCCATTTTCGCGGGGATCGACGTCAAGCTCGGCGAGCCGGCATCGTCGGAGCTCATTGTTTGCTCGGGCCTGTTCGACGACGAGACCGAGACGCCCGAGGACTATGCCGAGCTCCTGAGCGCGCTTGCCAAGCGCAAGCTGCCGATGATTTGCGCCAATCCCGATCATCTGGTCGAGCGCGGCGACCAGCTCGTCTGGTGCGCGGGCGCGCTTGCGGCAGCCTATGAGAAAGCGGGGGGACCGGCCGTCTATGCCGGCAAGCCTTACGCCCCGATCTATGCGCTTGCGTGCGAGACGATCGCCACGCTCGCCGGGCGCGCCGTGCCGAAGGGTGAAATCCTCGCCGTCGGCGACGGCGTTCACACCGACATCGCCGGTGCCGCCGGGGCGGGCATCGCTTCGCTCTTCATCGCGAGCGGTCTGCATGCACCGGCAAACAGCGGTGGCGAGGCGGGCGGCGACGCCCTCGATGCCCCACATCTCGATGCGCTGTTCGCGCACGCGAACCCGCGCCCGATCGCCGCCATGCGCGCCCTCGTCTGGTAGGCGGGGGCTTGCTCAGTATTGCAGCGCAGCAAGGGCTTCGCTAGGTTCCCCTCGGACAATGACAGGGAAGCAGGAACAGACGATGACGACGAATGGAAACGGCGCAGGCATCCTCGGACACGGCTACTATCTCGAAGACCTCTCCGTGGGCATGGAAGCGAGTTATTCCAAGAAGATCACCGACCAGGACATTGTTGCCTTTGCCGAGCTCTCGGGCGACGTCAACCCGGTGCATCTGAGCGACGATTTCGCCTCGCGCACGATCTTCAAGAAGCGGATCGCGCACGGCTTCCTCACCGGAAGCCTGTTTTCGACCGTGCTCGGGACCAAGCTTCCGGGCCCGGGCTGCATCTATCTGTCCCAGAGCATGAAGTTCAAGGCGCCGGTCTATATCGGCGATGAGGTCGTTGCCACGCTCCGCATTACCAACCTCGATGCCGACAAGGCCCGCGCCACGCTCGCATGCGACTGCGCGGTCAACGGCAAGACCGTGCTCGAGGGCGAGGCGGTGATGATGGTCGATCGCCGCACGCCGCGCCAATAGGCTTCGGATCGAAGGCCCGCGATGGAGATTGTCCGCTTCCTTCGCGACGTGCCGGAGAAGCTGAAAGGCGCCGCGCTTGCCATCGGCAATTTCGACGGCGTGCATCGCGGCCATCAGAAGGTTCTCGGCGAGGCGATCGCAATTGCGAAGCGCGAGGGCCGCCGCTCCGGCGCGGTGGTGTTCGAGCCGCATCCGCGAGAATTCTTCGCGCCGGAAACGCCCTTCTTCCGCCTGACGCCGCTGCCGGTGAAGCTTGAACTGCTTGAGGCGCTCGGCCTCGACCAGACTTTCGTCATCGCCTTCGACGCCGATCTCGCCGCTTTGAGCGCCGACGCCTTCGCGACCGAGGTGATAGCGAAAGGGCTCGGCGCGAGCCACGTCGTCGTCGGCCACGATTTCTCCTACGGCAAGGGCCGCACCGGCACGACGGAGGAGCTTGCA
>DASTKZ010000048.1:0-25326 GCA_035715445.1 Methyloceanibacter sp. | reverse complement strand
CCTTGAGACGTTTCGGGAACGTCCAAGTTTTGGCTGGCAGTCTCTCCGCAATCATGCCGAGAACGCCCGAGGAACACATTACGCGGACATACCGCGGACAAGCCTCTTTCAGAGGGGGCGAGCGCTTGTTCCAAGTTGCTGGAAAGATTGGAGCGGGCGATGGGGATCGAACCCACGACCCGTAGCTTGGGAAGCTACTGCTCTACCACTGAGCTACACCCGCGCCCCGGCAGTCTTATCACGCCGGATTTTTCGCGAAAAGCGACGCTTCACGCAGCGGTGATGCCGCCTCCCCCTTGCCCGGCGGGCGGAACCGCCTGTTAATGCGAGGCGGAAGGTAGCACATGGCCGAAGCAGCGATCGAGGCAAGTCCGGCGAAATTCAGCGACCCCGACGTTACGGCGAAGGGCGAGAAGCGCGCGCGGGTGGCGCTTCGCGCGCTCCACACGCTTTGGATCAATACCGGGAGCCTCTGCAACATCACCTGTCGCAATTGCTACATCGAATCGAGCCCGGAGAACGACCGCCTTGCCTACATCACCCGCGCCGAGGCGGCCGCCTATCTCGACGAGATCGCCCGCGATCGCTGGCCCGTCACCGAGATCGGCTTCACCGGCGGCGAGCCGTTCATGAACCCCGACATCATCGCCCTGCTCGGCGATGCGCTCGATCGCGGTTTTTCCGTTCTGGTCTTGACCAATGCCATGCAGCCGATGTTCCGCCCGCGCGTCATGGCCGGGCTCATCGGCTTGCGCGACGCTCACGGCGGTAAGCTCACCCTCCGCGTGAGCCTCGACCATTACTCGGACGAGCTGCATGACACCGAGCGGAGCGAAGGCTCCTATGCCAAGACGATCGAAGGGATCGACTGGCTCGCGCGCGAAGGCTTTAGGCTCGCGCTGGCCGGTCGCACCTGCTGGGGCGAGAGCGAAGCGGACCTGCGCAACGGCTACGACCGGCTGATCGCTGCGCGACGCTGGCCCGTCGATGCGTACGACCCGGCCGCGCTCGTGCTCTTCCCCGAGATGGACGAGAACGCCGACGTTCCCGAGATCACCGAAGATTGCTGGGGCATCCTTGGCAAGAACCCGGCGGACGTGATGTGCGCGTCGAGCCGCATGGTGGTGAAGCGGAAGGGCGCGGACGCTCCTGTCGTCCTTCCCTGCACGCTGCTCCCCTACGATCCCGCCTTCGAGATGGGGAAGACGTTGGCCGAAGCCGCGCGCGCAGATAGCGGCATGTTCGAGCGTGGCGCGGTCAAGCTCGCCCACGTTCATTGCGCCAAGTTCTGCGTGCTCGGCGGCGGCTCCTGTTCCGCTTGAGCTAGTCCTGCTTGAAGTGCTTCGACAGCTTCAGGCCTTGCGCCTGGTAGTGCGAGCCGATGCCTTGGCCGTAGACCTGGTCGGGAATTTCGGTGAGCTTGTCGTAAACCAAACGCCCGACGATCTGCCCATCCTCCAGGATGAACGGAATATCGAGGCTGCGCACTTCGAGCACGGCCTTGGCGCCCGGCGGCTTCCCCGGCGCATAGCCGAAGCCCGGATCGAAGAAGCCGGCATAGTGCACGCGATACTCGCCGATGAGCGGATCGAACGGCGCCATCTCGGCGACATAGGCCGGGGGCACCGACACGCTCTCCTTCGAGGCGAGGATGTAGAACTCGTGCGGATCGAGAACGAGGCGGCGGTCGCCACCGAGATGCACCGCCTCCCAGAACTGATTGGCGTCGTGGGCGCCGATCGCATCGACATCGACCACGCCGGCATACCGGCGGGCGCGATAGCCGATGAAGCCTTGCGGCGGAACCGGCGCGAGGCTGATGCGCAAATTGAGTCCTTCGCGGATGGCGGCCTCGCCTTCGACCAGGCCGACATCGGAATGAATCTCGCGCAAGGCCCGGTCGCCGACGCGTCCCGGCTGCTCGCCGGCATCGAGCTGCTGCCCGACGCGGCGGCGGAAGCGGATCTGATTGAGGCGCGAGCCGTAGCGCACCTTGATGGCAAAAGTCCGCGGACAAATCTCGGCGAAGAGCGGTCCCGAATAGCCCTCCTCGACGCTGTCGAACCCGTCCTGCCGGTCGGCGATCAATCGGGTGAAAACGTCGAGCCGCCCGGTCGAGCTTTTCGGATTGGCGAAGCCCGCGATTGTCGAGCGGAGCTTGAGCTGTTCGATGAGCGGCACGAGATAGACGCAGCCCGCCTCGAGCACCGCGCCTTGCGTCAAGTCGATCTCATGGAACTTCAACTCGGCGAGCTTGTCGCGCACCGTGGCGTCGGGACCGGGGAGGAAGCTCGCCCTGATCCGATAGGCGATCTTGCCCAAGCGAAGATCGAGGCTTGCCGGTTGAATCTGGTTGGCTTCGATTTCGGGCGCGCCCGCGATCTCGCCGCCGGCGATCATGGCGCGGATCGCCTGGCTCGGCAGGACGCCCGTGCGGGCGAACGCGCTGCGCGGCGCATCGCCCGTCGTGGCGGCAGGCCGGTCCTCGGGCAAGGCCTCGAAAAGCCGGTCACTCTGTGCTGATGGCATAGCCGGTCTTTGCATTTTTCGTCGGTTCAGTCATCCTAAGCTCGTCCTTCTCCCCCAGATTCACAAGCGAAAGGGGTTCCGGGACTGAACCATGCTGTTCGGCCACCTCGCTCTCACCGTCGCAGCCCTGTTTACCGGGGCGGCGTTCTACGTCAATTTCGCCGAGCAGCCGGCTCGCCTCCAGCTGGACGACCGGGCGCTGCTAGCCGAATGGAAGCCCGCCTACAAGCGCGGCTTCGCCATGCAGGCGAGCCTGGCGATGCTCGGATGTCTGCTCGGCGCCATCGCCTGGTGGCAGACCGGGATCGCCGCCTTCCTTGTCGGCGCGCTCTCTATCTTGGCACCCTGGCCCTGGACGCTCCTGGTCATCAGGCCCGTCAACGATACGCTGATGCCGACCGACTTGGCAAAGTCGGGACCGGAGACCCGCGCCCTGATCGTCAAGTGGAATCGGCTGCATGCCGTGCGTACCCTGTTCGGCGCGGCCGCCGTCCTTTGCTTTCTCTTTGCCCTCTCCGGGGTGTGATCGGCCGGGCTTGACGGCGCGCCTCGTCAGGGACATTAATCCCGGCCACGTGGTGATTTGGCCGGCCGGCTTGCAACCACGTTAAACAAATCGCTAAAAGGCCGTGCGAGGCGAATTCCAAGCCGATCCCGGTCTTTTGGCGGCAGCCAAAGTCCGGGTTTTTTATTGCGGCGGTCGCTTGAGCCGCGTTGTAAGGAGTTTCGATCATGAGCGCGCGCAAGGACCGCAAGGACAAGACTGTTCCCTGGCACGAGGCGACCGCCCTCGTTCATGGCGGCACCATGAGAAGCCAGTTCGGCGAGACCTCCGAGGCCATCTTTCTCAATTCCGGCTACGTCTATGAAACCGCCGAGCAGGCCGAGGCCCGCTTCAAGGGTGACGAAGAGGGCTTCGTCTATAGCCGCTACGAGAACCCGACCGTCGCCATGTTCGAGGCGCGCATGTGCGCGCTCGAAGGTGCAGCCGCCGCACGCGGCACCTCGAGCGGCATGGCCGCGGTCGCCGCGTCGCTTCTGTGCCATCTCAAGACGGGCGATCATGTCGTCTCGGCGCGGGCTCTGTTCGGCAGCTGCCGCTATATCGTCGAGGACCTTCTGCCGCGGCTCGGCATTTCAACGACCCTGATCGATGGGCGCGATCTCGCCGCCTGGGACGCGGCGGTCAAGCCGAACACGCGCGCCTTCTTCTTCGAGACGCCGACCAATCCCGTGCTCGAGCTGGTTGACATCGAAGGCGTGGCGAAGATCGCTAAACGCGCGGGCGCGCTCGTCGTGGTCGACAATGTCTTTGCCACGCCTCTTCTGCAGCGTCCGATGCCGCTCGGCGCCGATGTCGTGGTCTATTCGGCGACTAAGCATATCGACGGCCAGGGACGCTGTTTGGGCGGCGTCGTGCTCGGTCCGAAGGAGTATATCGAGGAGAAGCTCCACAACTATCTCAAGCACACCGGACCGTCTCTAAGTCCGTTCAATGCCTGGGTGCTTCTCAAGGGGTTGGAGACGCTGCCGTTGCGGGTCGAGCGTCACGGAACTTCCGCCGCCGCGATCGCCGATTTTCTTGCCGAGCGGAAGGAGGTCGTACGCGTCTTCTATCCGGGCCGCGCCGATCACCCGCAAGCTGCGCTCGCCAAGCGGCAAATGGCGGGCGGCGGCCCGATGGTCGCCTTCGAAATCGAGGGCGATAAGAAAAGCGCCTTCCGCTTCATGAATGCGCTCCAGATCGTCAAGATCAGCAACAATCTCGGCGACGCCAAGAGCCTGGTCACGCACCCCTCGACCACAACCCATCAGCGGCTGACGCCCGAGGCCCGGGCCGAGCTCGGCATTTTCGACAATAGCGTGCGGCTGTCGATTGGGCTCGAGGATGTGCGCGACCTCATCGCCGATCTCGACCAGGCGTTGGCGGCGGCAGGCCGCTAGGCCCAGACCGGGCTCCGGCTTGTCTCGCGACGACCCATGTGCCACGCTTGCGACAATGAAATTCCGTTGAGCGAGACCAGTCATGTGCCGCAACATCAAGACGCTGTATAATTTCGATCCGCCCGCGACCGATGAGGAAATCTATCTCTCGTCCCTGCAATTCGTGCGCAAGCTGAGCGGCTTCACCAAACCCTCGATGTCCAATCAGGCCTCATTCGATCGTGCGGTGGACAAAGTTTCGCGCGCGGCGCGCGAGCTGATCGATTCGCTCGTGACCTCGGCGCCGCCGCGCGATCGCGACGTCGAGGCGGCGAAGGCCCGTGCGCGCTCGGCCCTGCGCTACCCCGGGTAACAGGTTGTCTTCGTCAATCTCCACCACGACGGATCTGCTGCGAACGCTTGTCGGCTTCGACACCACGAGCGCGAAGTCCAATCTGGCGCTGATCTCGTTCGTCGAGGATCATCTCAAGAGCCACGGCATCGCCGCGACGCGCGTGCCCTCGCCCGATGGCGCAAAGGCCGATCTGTTCGCCACCATCGGGCCGAAGGGCAGCGGTGGCATCGGGCTCTCGGGGCACAGCGATTGCGTGCCGGTCGAGGACCAGCGCTGGACCTCCGATCCCTTCACGCTCACGCTCCGCGACGGCAAGCTTTACGGCCGCGGCAGCTGCGACATGAAGGGCTTCATCGCCTGCGTGCTCGCCTCGGTGCCGGCCCTCAAGGCGCGGAACCTGAAGGAGCCGATCCACATCATCGTCTCCTATGACGAAGAGGTTGGCTGCGTCGGCGTCAGGCCCTTGATCGCCCGGCTCGGCAAAGACCTGCCTCGCCCGCGCGCCGTCATCGTCGGGGAACCGACGAGCATGGCGGTGATCGACGCCCACAAGCGCATCGACGCTTATCGCACCCGCGTCACCGGCCGCGAGGCGCATTCGAGCATGCCCGAGCTCGGCGTCAACGCCATTGCCGCGGCGGCCGCCCTGATCGCGGAGCTGGAACGCATCGGCGACGACATCGCGGCGCGCGATCGCGACGAGCGCTTCGAGCCTTCCCATTCGACCGTCTTCGTCAGCACCATCGAAGGCGGAACAGCGCACAACATCGTGCCCAAGAATTGCGAATTTCAGTGGCAGGTCCGCGGCCTGCCTGAGGCCTCGCCCGACGAAGTCCCGCGCGGTCTCGCCGCCTTTGCCGAGACGAAGCTCTTGCCGCAGATGCGGCGCGTGACTGAGGAGGCCGCCATCGACACGGCGAATGAAGGCTCGGTCCCCGCTTTCGTCGCGGCGCCGGGATCAGAGGCGGTCGCGCTCGCGCTTGCGCTGACCGGCGCCGACCGCACCAAAGCCGTGTCCTACACCACCGAAGCGGGTCTGTTTGAGGAGGCAGGCGTGCCGGCGGTGATCTGTGGGCCCGGCAATATCGCGCACGCGCACGCCGCCGACGAATATGTCGCGGTCGCGCAGCTCGAAGCCTGCCTCGCCTTCCTCGACGACCTTGCCAAAAAGCTCAGCGAGTAACGTCTCAAGCGTCGGCGAAGGAAGCGGGATCGAACCTATAGCTGCGGTTGCAGAACTCGCACGTGACGGAGACTTTGCCGTCCACGACCATCTCGGCCAGGTCCTCGGCCGAGAAGCGCCGGAGCAGTTCCTCCACCCGCGCCTTCGAGCAGCTGCAATAGCTCGTGAGCGGGACGGCGCGATAGGCGCGCACCTTCTCCTCGTGAAACAGGCGATAGAGTAGCCGGTCGGGCGGCAGCATGGGGTCGAGCAGCTCGTGATCCTCGACCGTCTCGGCGAGCGCTTTGGCCCTCGTCCAATCCTCGGCGGCGAACGCGGATTCGCGCGTGGCGCGGCGGCCGCCCTCGCGGGTCAGCTTCTGCACGAGAAGGCCGCCGGCGCGCCAGGTCCAGGGCCGCTCGCTCTGCCCCGCACGGTAATGCCGCGCGACCGCAAGCTTGATGAAGGTGGGGAGCTGCTCGGACTGGCGAAAATAGGTATCGGCGGCGTCGGCCAGGCTCCCGCCTTCGAGCGGCACAACGCCCTGATAGCGCTCTGTGTCGGGCCCGCGGTCGATGGTCATGGCGAGATGGCCTTCTCCGAGGAGAGGTCCATCGGCCGGAAGCGCGGCCAATCGTTCGGCGGAGAAGCGGGCGTAGCCGCGCAACGCCCCCGGCACCTGATAGTCCGCGACCAGGAGATCGACCGGCCCGTCGGTCGAGGCCTGGAGGATGAACTTGCCTTCGAATTTGAGCGCGGCGCCCAGGATCGCCGTCAGCGCTACGGCCTCGCCCAAGAGCTTCGACACCGGCTCGGGATAGTCGTGGCGCGAGAGAATGGTATCGACCACGGGGCCGAGCTTGGCGAGACGCCCCGCGACCTCGGCATGTTCCGCCTGGAAGGGCAGGATGAGATCGTCCTTCGGGATGCTGAGCGCGACTTGCGGCTCAGGCTGAGGCCCCGTCATCTTTTGGCTCCGCGCCGCTTTGACTTGCGCACGGCGTGCTTGGCCTTGCGGCGCTTCTTCCTTCCGCTCTCGCCCGCGAGGCACCAGGCGACGATCGCCTTCTGCACATGCAGCCGGTTCTCCGCCTCATCCCACACCGCCGATCGCGGGCCGTCGATCACCTCCGCCGTCACCTCGTCACCGCGATGGGCCGGAAGACAGTGCATGAAGATCGCGTCCTTGGCCGCGGTCGCCATGATCTTGTCATCGACCTGGAAGGCGCGCAGCGCGTCCGTCCGCCTGCTCGCGTCATTGTCGCCCATCGAGACCCAGACATCGGTCATGACACAATCGGCGCCCCGCGCCGCCTGAACCGGATCCTCGCCGACCTCGATCTCGGCGCCCTCGCCTCTTGCCCACAAAAGCAGCTCGGGTGAAGGCGCGAACGATTTCGGCGCCGCGATCCTGAGCTTGCAGCCGAAACGTACTGCCGCGTGCACCCAGGAGGTCGCGACGTTATTGGCGTCGCCGATCCAGGCAATTATGCGGCCTTTGATGGGCCCTTTCAGTTCCTCGAAGGTCATGACGTCGGCCATCACCTGGCAGGGATGCGACCTTGCGGTAAGCCCGTTGATGACCGGCACGCTCGCATGCGCGGCAAGTTCGTCAAGCGTCTCCTGCGGCCCGGTGCGGATCATGATGGCATCGACATAGCGCGACAGCGCGCGGGCGGTATCGGCGAGCGTCTCCCCCCGGCCGAGCTGCATGTCCTGCGGGTCGAGCACGACCGAGCTTCCGCCGAGCTGGTGCATGGCGACCTCGAAGGAGACGCGCGTGCGGGTGGAGGGCCTCTCGAAGATCATGGCGAGCACGGGCGCGGGCTTGAACTCAAGTTCCTTCGGCACCCGTCCTTTGCGCTTCATCGCGGCCGCCCAGTCGATGAGGCCGCGGAGAGTCTTCGCGTCCAAAGCGTCGATATCGAGAAAATGCCGTGGCGACATGGCGTTACCCTGCGGATCAAGCGTGGGCGAGCGCGCCGCTCTTGAGCGCGACGCAGGCCACGTCGAGCTTGGCGCAAGCCTCGTCGATCTCGGCTTCGGTCACGATCAAGGGCGGCAGGAACCGCACGACATTGTCGCCGGCCTGGACCGTCAGCAGCTTCTCGGCGCGGAGCGCTGCGAGCAGCTTCTGGTTCGGCACCTTGCATTTCAGGCCCAGCATCAAGCCTTGCCCACGCACATCCTCGATAATCTCATCATGCTCGTCGGCGATCGCGGCGAGGCGTTGCTTCAGCCTCAAGCCCATCCTGGCGACCTGATCGAGAAAGCCGTCGGCGAGGACGACGTCGAGCACGGCATTGGCGACCGCCATGGCGAGCGGGTTGCCGCCGAAGGTCGAGCCGTGGCTCCCGGCCGTCAGCGCCGAGCCGACCGCCTCGGTCATGAGGCAGGCGCCGACCGGAAAGCCGCCGCCGAGCCCTTTGGCGGTCGCCATGATATCGGGGCGGATGCCGGCCCATTGATGCGCGAACAGCCGCCCGGTGCGGCCCATGCCGCTCTGCACCTCGTCGAGCAGGAGCAAGATTCCGTTGGAGTCGGCGAGCGCGCGCAAATCTTGCAGGAAGCGCGTCGGCACTTCGCGCATGCCCCCCTCGCCCATGATCGGCTCGATGAGAATGCCGGCCGTGCTTGCTCCGATCGCCTTCTCAACGGCAGCGAGGTCAAAGCCCGCGACCTGGTCGAAACCATCGACGGCCGGCCCGAAGCCCTCCAGGTGCTTCGTCTGTCCGCCGGCCGCGATCGTGGCGAGCGTCCTCCCGTGGAATGCGCCTTCGAACGTGACAAGGCGATAGCGCTCCCGCGCGCCCGACTTGAAGTGATAGCGGCGCGCGGCCTTGATGGCGCATTCGACCGCCTCCGCGCCGGAATTGGCGAAAAAGGCCATGTCGGCGAAGGTCGCGGCGCAAAGCCGCTCGGCAAGACGCTCCTGCTCGGGAATGCGGTGCAGATTGGACACATGCCAAAGTTTTTTTGCCTGCTCCGAGAGCGTGCGCACGAGATGCGGGTGCGCGTGCCCGAGCGCGGTCACGGCGACCCCGCTCGCGAAGTCGAGATAGCGCTCGCCCGCCACGGTTAAGAGATAGGCGCCTTCCCCGCGCGCGAAGGAAAGGTCGCTGCGGGCGTAAGTCGGTGCAAGCGGCGGCATCGGAGTTCGCTGTCCACAAACAAAATTGCCGCCGTTCGGCGGCAGCGAGGAATCTCAGAGCATTAGGTCTCGCGCTCTGCCCTGTCAATCAGAGGTCGCACAGGGCTTATCCCACGCTCGTCCACGTTTCCATCCACGCCGCGATTTGTGTTCGCGCTGAAGAAGTGGCAGACTTCGCATGCGTCCCGGTGGAAAACGGACCAAACAAGCGTGGCGGACGCTTGCCGGGTTCTGCCGGATCTAGTAGGGTATTACCGCTCGGCTACAAGATGTCGTGGGTGCTTAGTGTGGCGCCCGGGCGGTCAATCTCATCAGTAATTCTGAGTTTTCAAAACGCCGTCTCTAGGCAGACGGGGGGATTCTGAGTCCAATTCGAGGAGGCCACCATGGCTTGGACTGACGAGAGGGTTGAACTGCTGAAAAAACTTTGGGCCGAGGGGTTGAGCGCGAGCCAGATTGCCGCCCGCTTGGGCGGTGTCACGCGCAATGCCGTAATCGGCAAGGTGCATCGTCTTGGCTTATCGGGCCGGGCCACGAGCTCGCGCTCGTCGAGCCCGCGGCCGCGCCGCACGCATGTGGCGCGCGCAAGTCGCGGTTCGTCGCTTCTGTTCGGCACGCGCGGCGCCAACGCGCTCAAGCCGCACTACGAGGCGGAGCCGGACTATGCGCCGGCACCGCTCGAGGAGCTGGTCATCCCGCTCAGTGAGCGGGCCAGCATCATGACGCTGAAGGAAGCGATGTGCCGCTGGCCGATCGGCGACCCGGGCGAGCCCGAGTTCCATTTCTGCGGGCGCAAGACCTGCGCATCGCTGCCCTATTGCGAACATCACGCCCGCATGGCCTATCAGCCGGTGCAGGCGAGGCGACGCGAACGGCGCTTTGCCGGCGCCTAAAGCGCCAAGAAAATGCGGCAGAAAATTGCAAGAGGCGCCCTCTCGGCGCCTCTCTTATTTTTTTCATACCGGCGGAAGCCGGTCCAGAGTTTCACGTTCCGAATTGGACCCCTGGATTCCGGCTTGCTGCGGGAATGACGAATAGCGGGAATGACGCCTACGCGGTCTCTTTCTCCTCGAGCGTATCGGAGAAGGCATAGCCTGCACCGCGCACGGTTCGGACCGGATCGGTTTCCGTTCCCCGCATCATCGCCTTGCGCAAGCGCCCGATATGCACATCGACGGTGCGCTCATCGACATAGACGTTGCGCCCCCACACACCGTCGAGCAATTGGGTGCGGCTGAAGACGCGGCCCGGGCTCTGCATCAGGAATTCGAGCAGGCGGAACTCGGTCGGCCCGAGATGGACCTGGCGTCCGTTCCGCGTCACCCGGTGCGACTCGCGGTCGAGCGCGATATCGCCGACGTTCAAGACCGAGGCGATGCGCTCGGGGTTGGTGCGCCTGAGGATGGCGCGCACGCGCGCCATGAGCTCCGGCAGCGAAAATGGCTTGACGACGTAATCGTCGGCGCCGGTGGTCAGGCCCCTGATGCGGTCGCCCTCCTCGCTCCGCGCCGTGAGCAGGATGATGGGAATGCCCCGGCTTTCCTTGCTCGCCCGCAGGCGCCGGCAAAGCTCGATCCCCGAAATGCCGGGCAGCATCCAGTCGAGCACGATCAGATCCGGCGTGCTCTCGGCGATGGCCATCTCGGCCTCGTCGCCACGATGCACGACATCGACGGCATAGCCTTCGGCTTCGAGGTTGTAGCGCAGCAGGAGCGCAAGGGGCTCTTCGTCCTCGACGACCAAGACCTTGGCACCGGGGGTGAGCGCGTTCATCTTTAACCTATCCCGCCGACCGCTTGAGCGGCACCGGCGTCGAGCTCGTGGTGTCGCCCTTCGGCCGCTGATCGGTGATGGGGGCGCCGTGCACCAGGTAGTAGACCGTCTCGGCGATATTGGTGGCGTGGTCGCCGATGCGCTCGATGTTCTTGGCGCCGAACAGAAGATGGGTGCAGAGCCCGATATTGCGCGGGTCTTCCATCATGTAGGTGAGCAACTCGCGGAACAGCGAGTTGTACATGGCGTCGATCTCTTCGTCCTTGTACCAGACCTTGAGCGCCCGGTCGGCATCGCGCTCGATGAAGGCGTCGAGCACCTCTTTGAGCTGCGCCAGCGAGAGTTCGCCCATATGCTTGAGACCGAGCATCAGCGCCTTCGGTTGCTGCTCGGCGACGACGGCGACGGCGCGCTTGGCGATGTTCTTGCCGAGGTCGCCGATGCGCTCCAGATCGTTGGCGATGCGAAGCGACGCCATGATCTGGCGGAGATCGTAGGCCATGGGCTGCCGCTTCGCGATCATCGTCACGGCCTGTTCCTCGATCTCCCGCTCCAGCGCGTCGATCGCCTCGTCCTCGTTGATGGTGGCGGCCGCCAACTCGGGATCGCGACGCTCCAGCGCGTCGATCGCCTGGCCGAGGACCTGCTCGGCGAGACCGCCCATCTTCGCGATGTTGTTGTTGAGGAGGGAAAGCTCCTCCTCGTAGGACCTGACGATGTGCTCGTGTTGCTTTTCCATCATGCGAAACTCCCAGGCGGCCAATTAGCCGAAGCGACCGGTGACGTAATCTTGCGTGCGGGTATCGGCCGGATTGGTGAAAATCTTGACGGTGTCATTCACCTCGACCAGCTTGCCGAGATGAAAGAAGGCGGTGCGCTGCGAGACGCGCGCTGCTTGCTGCATCGAATGAGTCACGATGACGATGCAGAGCGACTCTTTCAACTCTTCCATCAAGGCTTCAATGCGGGCCGTAGCGATCGGGTCGAGCGCCGAGCAAGGCTCGTCCATGAGAAGCACTTCGGGATTCACCGAGATGGCGCGGGCGATGCAAAGGCGCTGCTGCTGGCCGCCCGAGAGGCCCGTGCCGGACTCGTTCAGCCGGTCCTTGACCTCCTCGAATAGGCCGGCCCGGGTCAAGCTCTTGACGACGATCTCCTCGAGATCCACCTTTGAAGAGGCGAACCCGTGAATACGCGGTCCGTAGGCCACGTTCTCGAAGATCGATTTGGGAAACGGGTTCGGCTTCTGGAACACCATGCCGACCCGGGCGCGGAGCTGCACCGGATCGACGTCGCGGGCATAGATGTTCTCGCCGTCGAGCGTGATGTCGCCGGTCATGCGGCACCCCTCGATGGTGTCGTTCATGCGATTGAGCGAGCGTAGGAATGTTGACTTGCCGCAACCGGAAGGACCGATCAGCGCCGTCACCGAGCGATCGAGGATATCGAGATTGACATCGAACAGCGCCTGCTTCTCGCCGTACCACAAATTGATGTCGCGCGCGGTCAACTTGAGCTCGCGCTCGACGGCCGGTAACGGACTCGACGCGCTTTCTGCCGCCTGAGGCGGCATCTGTACCCGGACGACTGGCCGCGCCTGGACTGCCTCCATAACCGGATCCCCTTCTACCATTTACGCTCGAATCTCTGCCGTAGCACGATGGCGAGCAGGTTCATGATGACGAGAAACGCCAACAGCACGAGAATAGCGGCCGACGTTCGCGAGACGAAGCCGCGCTCGGGACTGTCGGCCCAGTTGAAGATCTGCGTCGGCAGCGTGGTCGCGGGCTCGAGAATGCCCATGCTCTCGACGCTTGGGATGAACGCGTTCATCCCGATCAGGAGAAGCGGCGCGGTTTCGCCGAGCGCATGCGCCATGCCGATGATGGTGCCAGTAAGAATTCCGGGCATGGCGAGCGGGAGGACGTGGTGCAAGACCATCTGATGCTTGGAGGCTCCGATACCGAGCGCCGCCTCGCGGATCGAGGGCGGCACGGCTTTGAGCGCCGCGCGAGTCGCAATGATGATGGTCGGTAATGTCACGAACGACAGCACCATGCCGCCAACGAGCGGCGTCGACCGCGGCAGGCCGAAAAAGCCGAGGAACATGGCAAGCCCGAGTAGACCGAACACCACCGACGGCACGGCGGCCAGGTTGTTGATGTTGACCTCGATTAGATCGGTGAGCCGGTTCTTGGGTGCGAACTCCTCGAGGTACACGGCCGCGGCGATGCCGATTGGGAAACTCAGGCCGAAACACACGAGCAGCATGAGGAATGTGCCGGTGATGGCGCCGGCTAGACCGGCGCGCTCCGGGAAACGGCTGTCGGCGTTGAAGAACAGTTCCCAGTTGAAGGGCTTATGCACGAGCCCCTTCGCCTTCATGGCCTCGAAGACCCCAATCTGAGCGGCGGTGAAGCGGGGATTGAGAACTTTTGGGGTTTTGCCCTGGGCGAGCTCGGCGAAGGTATCTGATAGCGGCAACGAGACCTGCACCGTCTTGCCGATCAGGGCCGGATCATCGGCCACGCGGGCGGCGATTGCGGCGGGCGCATCGGGGCCCAGCATGGTGGAGAGCGAGCCGTCGCGCACCCTGGGCAGATAGGCCTGCAAGCTGTCTTTCGCGAGCGCGGCGAAGTCACCGCTCGGGGGCGGACCGGCTTCGATCTTCGCGGGGTCGATATAGACCTCGAGCTTGAGGACCTTGCGGCCGTCCTCGACACCTTCCAAGCCCCGGTTGCGCAAGGTCTCGAACCAACCGACCTGGACCCAGTTCAGCGCGTCGATCTCCTGCGGGATCACGCCTTTGTTCAACTGATCGAAAGAATCGGAAAGGGAGATGGGCAGAATAATCGTCTTGCCGATCACGTCCGGATGCTTGACGACATAGTCTCGCAGGATATAGGGCGCGTCGGAGGTGAGAACCTTCGCGGCATCGGCCTTCCCTTTGTCGGTCGCATCGGCCGGGATGAACGGCTTCAGCGCTTCGCGCACCAGCGCACGGTAGTTGCCGTCGGCAAGCTTTTCGGCCTCGACCTTGGCGGGATCGATGAAGAATGAAAGGTCGGCCTTGCTCTGAACGAAGGCTGGAAGTCCGTTCGCCACGATCGAGGTCAGGAGCATCCCGAGCAGTCCGATGGCAAGCGCAATCGCAATGATGCCGTAGACCTGCAATCGCCGATCTGCCGCGTAGCGCCGGCGTATACGCTGCCGCACCACATCGCTCGACCGATCGCCGGCCAGCGGGCGGCGATCTATTGCCTGTGCGTTACTCATATTGCTCCCGATATTTGCGCACGATGTGAAGCGCGATCACGTTGAGCGCGAGCGTCACAAGGAACAGTACAAGGCCTAGGGCGAAGGCGGCGAGCGTCTTTGGGTTATCGAACTCGACATCGCCGATGAGCAGCGTCACGATCTGCACGGTCACCGTGGTCACGGGTTCTAGCGGATTGAGCGTTAGCGAGGCGATGATTCCCGCAGCCATGACCACGATCATTGTCTCGCCGATGGCACGGCTCGCGGCGAGCAAGATGCCACCCATGATGCCGGGCAGAGCGGCCGGTAGCAGGACTTTGGTGATGGTTTCGCCCTTGGTCGCACCCATGGCGTAGGAGCCGTCACGCATGGCGCGCGGCACCGCGGCAATAGCGTCGTCCGACAACGAAGAGACGAACGGAATAATCATGATACCCATGACGCCGCCGGCCGCTAGCGCGCTGTTTGGCGCAAGCGGAATTCCCAGCATCGCGCCAAAATCGCGCAAGGCTGGTGCGACCACCAGCACTGCGAAAAAGCCGAAGACCACCGTCGGTATGCCGGCGAGAAGTTCGAGCACCGGTTTGACCAGGGCTCGGAATTTGCGATGGGCGTATTCGTTGAGATAGATCGCAGATAGAAGCCCGATGGGGATGGCGACCGCCAAGGCGATTGCCGAGATCAGAAGCGTGCCAGTGAACACGGGAATAGCGCCGAACGCGCCGCCTGCCGTCACCTGGCCCTCACGGATCGGAATCTGCGGCTCCCAGTTGGTCCCGAAAAAGAATTCAAGCGGCGAGACACGATCGAAGAACCGCAACGCCTCGAACAGGAGCGACAGGACGATGCCGAGCGTGGTGAGAATGGCGATCACCGAGCAGGCCAGCATGAGTCCGTTCATCACCCGCTCGGTGGCATGGCGTGCGCGAAATTCGGGTCTGATGCGGGCGCTGGCGACAATGAGGCCGACGAGTGCGATTGAGAACGCGGCAACGACCATCGCGTAGCGGGCGATCGTCTGCCAGCGATGGTAGCGTTCGGCGGCCTCCTGGATGACGAGGCTCGGTTCGCCGAAGATGTTTCCGGCAGCGACCGACCTAATCTGGCTCAGCATGAGGTCGATCCGCCCCCCATCCAGCCCCTCGGTCGTTCCGGGCGGCAAACTCCACAGCAGCAATCGGTCAATCACCAGACCCTGGAGGAGGAGCCAGATCAGGACCAAGAGAAGCGACGGAATGCCGATCCAGGCGGCGACAAAAGCCCCGTGATAGCTTGGGCGCGAGTGGAGTGCCTGCTGACGCCCTTCGACTGCCGCTATGGCGCGACGCCGGCCCAGCAAGTAGCCGGACAGGCTAAGTGCGACAATCCCAAGGAGAACGTAGCCAATCATGAGAGCCCGCCTTCATGGGGTAGGCCACAGCGCCCGGCATCCGCTAGCGGCATGTTGCCTCTCAAAACTCACGGGCGTGGCCGCGAAACGCCTCTCACGGCCACGCCCTAGTTCGTTTGCGACGGCGCCAGCCTAAGATGTCGGCGCGGCCATCTTCTCCGCCTTCGTGGCGCGGTCCTGCATTTCCTTCAACATGTCATCCGGCAGAACCACGAGACCCCGCTCATGCAGATAGCCATCGGGTCCCATCGCGTCGTTCGCAACGTACTCGGCAACGAACTCGTCCATGCCGGGAATAACCTTGCGATGAGCATTCTTGATGTAGATGAAGAGCGGGCGCGACAATCCGTAGCTGTGATCGGCGATCGTATCGAAGCTTGGCGCGACGCCGCTGATCTTTACGCCTTGGATCTTGTCCTGGTTCTCGAACAGGAACGAATAGCCGAATACGCCGAGCGCGTTCGGGTCGGCTTCGATTCGCTGCACGATGAGGTTGTCGTTCTCACCGGCCTCGATGAACGGACCGTCCTGACGCATGGGCGTGCACTTCTCCTTGATGAGTTTTTCGAATCCGTCCTTGTCCAACTCACCCTTCTTCTTCTTGAAATACTCGAGCGACTTGCAGCCCTCATGCATGGCAAGCTCGACGAAGGCGTCGCGCGTGCCTGAGGTCGGCGGCGGCCCATAGACAGTGATCGCCATGTCGGGAAGTGATTTGTCGACATCGCTCCACTTCTTGTAGTGGTTGGCTACAAGCTT
This sequence comes from Methyloceanibacter sp., assembly GCA_035715445.1. Taxonomy (GTDB): domain Bacteria; phylum Pseudomonadota; class Alphaproteobacteria; order Rhizobiales; family Methyloligellaceae; genus Methyloceanibacter. Next base: position 9,026 of record DASTKZ010000048.1, on the reverse strand, counting down.
GTCGCCCTCGGGCACCTCTGAAGCGAGCGCCAGGAACAGCTGCTCCTTAGTCAGATCGATGGGCTTGCCCGTCTTGGATTGGGCGATCGACAAGCCGTCATAACCGATTTGAACCTCGGTGATGTCCTCCACCCCGTTCTTGGTGCAAAGCTCCCACTCGGATTTCTTCATTCCCCGCGATGCGCCGGTAATGTCGGGGTTGGCCTCGCCGACGCCCTGGCAGAAGATCTTCATGCCGCCGCCAGTTCCGGTCGATTCCACGACCGGCGCCTTCTTGCCGCTCTTCTTGCTGAAATCCTCAGCAACGGCCTGGCTATAGGGAAACACCGTCGAGGACCCGACGATCTTGACTTGGTCACGCGCCAGCGCCGGGCCGGCCGTGCAAAGAGCGGCGACGGCAAGCGTCGACGCCACGATACAAATCCTGTTCACGTTGCTCTCCCTTCATTTGGATGAAGCCATCGCCGGCGCTCGATCGATCCGCCGCCAGCTAGCCGGCACGCTAGTCACCGTCGGTCATTGTTTTATGACGCTGATGATTCGGCTTTATGACAGCTTATGTGTATGATTTTGAACTTATTTTATGCGAGACGATGTGGATAAGTCGCTCCCGTGGAGCGCCGGGAGAAGGCGCTCCATCCAGCCGCGCAGGGTGTACCGACGCGCGCGCCCGGTCTCGTCTTAGCCGGCGGCTGCGCCCCGTTCGGGGCTATTCGCCCGCGCCTCGGAGAGCATCACCGTGAAGGTCGAACCCTTGCCGGGCGTGGACGCGATGGCAAGTTCGCCGCGGTGGCGGTTGAGGATGTGCTTGACGATGGCAAGGCCAAGCCCGGTTCCGCCTTTCTCCCGGCTCGCCGCCACATCGATCCGGTAGAAGCGCTCGGTCAGGCGCGGCAGGTGCTGGGGAGCAATCCCCGGTCCATTGTCGACGACGGCGATCGTGTAGCGGCCGGCTTGACGGCCGAGCGCGGGGATATGCCTTGCCTCAATCCTGACAGTGCCGCCCTTGGTTCCATACTTGAAAGCGTTGTGCACCAGGTTCTGCATCACTTGCATGAGCTCGTCGCGGTCGCCGCGCACGATCGCGGGGCGGGGGAACCGTCCCGCCTCGAACGTGAAGCCCATGTCTCGCGCCAGCGGGTCGAGCGTGTCCTTGGCGCTGCCAATCACCTCGTTGAGATCGACGAGATCCGACGGCGGCACATGCGCGTTCATCTCGACGCGGCTCAGCGACAGAAGCGCATCGATGAGGCGCGTCATTCGCGAGGCCTGCTCGGCCATGATCGGAAGGAAGCGGTCGCGGGCGGCGGGATCGCCTTTGGCGCTTCCCTGCAGAGTCTCGATGAAGCCGCGGAGCGAGGCGAGCGGGGTCCTTAACTCGTGACTCGCATTGGCGATGAAATCGGCGCGCATCTGGTTGATGCGTTCGATCTCGGTGAGGTCGCGCAGCAGAACGACAATATTGGCGGCGCCGTCTTCCTCTCCCCCGCTCACCGGCGCAACTGTCGCCCCCATGCGGCGCCCCACCGGAACCCGCTCGGCATAGGTCACCGTCACGGCGCGGCCAAGACCGGGCGCGGCTGCGACCGCATCGAGAAATTCCGGCGTCCTGATCACCGAGGAGATGTGGCTCCCTTCGCGCAACGAGGCGAAGAGAGAACGGGCCTCGGCATTGGAGAAGAGGACATGTCCGTCAGGGCCGAGCAGGATGACGGGATCCGGCAACGATTCGGCAAGCGCCCGCATGGCCGCGACCGCCGGCACTGACTGAGAATTCGTTTGCAGCGCCGCCGGCATCGCCTGGTCGGCCTCGTGCCGGGGCAACAGCAAAGCCGAGGCGACGAAGCTGAGAAAGCCGATCAGGGCAAAGGTCTTGGAAAGCCCGCCGATGACAACGAGAGAGGCCATGATGACCCCGACGGCGACGATCAGCCAGAGCGCCGCCGAGAGGCGCGCCGCGATCTCGCGGAACGGCCGCAACAGCGCTTGCCCGATCCGCCCGAGGACGCCCGGGGCTACGAAGCGAGGCTCTGCACGATCGCTCAACGTTCTCTATCCATCCTTGCCGTGAACTGCTTTGTGACCCTCGAATATCACGTTTTTGCGACGGTTTGATGCGGTTGATGTCTTTGCCGTGACAAAAATGCTAGCACCACCCTCGCCTCTCTTGTCTTGATATATGAGTCGTTAGCGCATGAGGGGCGGCTTTAGCGCGCGAGGCCCTTGGCGCCGAGATCGTTGAGATAGCTCTGCCAGCGCGCGTGCTGGTTCTCGCCGAGCTCGCGCAAATAAGCCCAGACATAGAGCCCCGTATCGTGACCGTCGTCGAACACGATGCGCACCGCGTAGTTCCCGACCGGCTCGAGCCGGGCGATGCCGACCGACTTCTTGCCCGCGACCGTGACCCGCTGCTCGGCGCTATGCCCCTGCACCTCGGCGCTCGGCGACAGCACGCGCAAGAGCTCGGCCGGCAGCGCAAAGCTCTTGCCGTCGTCGAAGGTCACGGTCAGAACCCGCCGCTCCTTGTCGAGCCTAAGCTCGGTCGGCCATGGCTCGGCCATCGCTTACCCTTCCGCTCAGCCGAGGTCGATCGTGCCCTCGACGACATGCTTGAGTTTGGTGCCCTCGGCCGTGAGCACCATCTTCATCTTGAGCTTGCCCTTGCCTCCCAAGTGGTCCTCGCGGACCACCTCCTCGATGGCCTGCTGGGAGGTAACCCCCACTTCTTTCAGGTATTTGCGCATCGACATATTAAAGCGTTGTTCGTCCATGCTCGGTCTCCTATGGCGCCCGGTCCCATGTTATGACAAGCCGAAGCACCTATATTGCTATATTAGAGACGAAATCCATGCCGGTCCCCTCTGGGAAACACCGCGCCAAACCGAAGAAGAGAACAACCCGGAAGATGAAGGCGAAGCGTAGCGTAAAGCGCCGGAGCGCCGCGGCGGCCGCCCTCGCGACGCCGGTCTATCGCAAGCGGGTGGTGCGAAGCGCCAAGGCCTATAGCCGCAAAGGCAGGGCGCGCGCCGAGCGCGACGAAGAGGCATGACGATGCCCCGCCTGATCGACCCCTTTGGCCGCCGCATCACCTATCTGCGGGTCTCGGTCACCGACCGCTGCGATTTCCGCTGCGTCTATTGCATGGCCGAAGCCATGACGTTCCTCCCGCGCGAGGAACTTATGACACTCGAGGAGATCGGCCGGCTTGCGAGCGCGTTCATCGCCAAGGGCGTGCGCAAGCTCCGATTGACCGGCGGCGAGCCGCTGGTCCGGCGCAATATCATGTGGCTGATCCGCTCGCTCTCGCGCCATCTCGGTGCCGGCCTCGATGAGCTGACGCTCACCACGAACGGCAGCCAGCTCGCCGTTCACGCCGGCGCGCTCGCAGAATGCGGCGTCGCCCGCATCAACGTGTCGCTCGATTCGCTCGATGCCGCGAAGTTCCGCGCCATTACGCGCCGGGGCGATCTCGCCCAGGTGCTCCGCGGCATCGATGCCGCCGCGCGTGCCGGCCTCAAAATCAAGATCAACATGGTGGCGCTCCGCGACGTGAACGAAGACGAGATTGAGGACGTCATGCGCTGGGCGCACGGCCGGGGCTTCGACCTCACCTTGATCGAGACGATGCCCATGGGCGAAATCGGCGCCGACCGCACGGCGCAGTATCTGCCGCTCTCTTTGGTGCGGGCGCGCATCGAGCAGCGCTTCACTCTCGATGACGACGTCTACCGCTCCGGCGGCCCGGCCCGCTATGTCAAGGTACGCGAGACCGGAGGGCGGCTCGGCTTCATCACGCCGCTGACGCACAATTTCTGCGAATCGTGCAATCGCGTGCGCGTCACCTGCACCGGGACCCTCTATATGTGTCTCGGCCAGGAGGACGCTGCCGATCTCAGGACGCCGCTTCGCGCAACTCCCGACGACGCCCTCCTCAATGCCGCGATCGACGCCGCCATCGCCCGGAAGCCGAAGGGGCATGACTTCGTCATCGGCCGGGAGGAGCGGCCGCATTTGGCGCGGGCAATGTCGGTGACCGGGGGCTGAGGCCGCTGCTTTCCCGCATTACGGCCATTTCTTCGCAAAATTGACGAAGGGCGATAGCCGGGCAGCAAGCTTTGTTAAGCAAAGAGCTTACCGCGTTCTTAACCGGCGCTGCCCACATTGGGCGCTGGTCGGCCGCACCCCCGGGCTTGTTTATGTCGTCTCTCGCGTCGCTCAAGAAGCACTGGTATTGGGCGGGAGTTCTGGCGCTCGGCGCAGCCATTGCCGCAGTGGCGCTCGCAGCGCCGGGCAGGATCAGCCGGATCGAGCTCGAACGCGAGGCGTCGCTCGTCGCCGCACGCCTCAAGACGCAGATGTTGCAAGAGCCGGAAGCACTGTCGGACGCGATCCGCACTCCGGCCATCACGCCCACCTTCGCCGATATTCTCGCCAAGTCCGGCTACGGCGATCGCGCGCTCCGCTACGAGCTTTACGATCGCGAGGGATTTTGGTTTACACCAGCGGCATCGCCGGGCTCCCGCTCCAGAAGGACCTTGCCTCTCTGCTGACAAGCCCCGCCCCGGAACAGGTCAAGGTCACGCTGTACGAGAGTTCGGACGCCTCTTCGCCGACGAATTTTGCCGCCCTCACTCTCCCGCTTGCGCTCGACGGCGATCCGCGGGGCACGCTCGTCGTCTATCTCGACCAGAGCGACCAGGCGAAGGTTCTCGCCGGCTATTTCGGCTGGGCCACGACCATCACGTTGCTGCTTTTCGGAGCGGGCATTGCCGTGCTCGCGGCGCTTGGCTGGATGCGGGGGCGCGAGAGCCGCGAAACCAAGGCGCAGCTCCGCTATCTCGAGCAGCACGACGCGTTGACCGGCCTCGCCAATCGCCAGGCCTTCAGCGACAACCTGACCAAGGCCGTAGCGCGCATTCATCGCGACTGCGCCAGCATCGCGGTCCTTAGTCTCGACATCGACAATTTCAAGGAAATCAATCACGCCGTCGACCATAGCGGCGGCGATCAAGTGCTGCGCGACATTGCCCGTATTCAGGCGGCGGTGCGCGAGGGCGACCTGGTGGCGCGGTCGGGCGGCGACGAGTTCGCCGTCGCTCTCATCGATATCGCCAATCTCGGCAAAGTCATGAGTTTCATGAATCGATTGGTCGAGCTGCTGCGAAGGCCGTTCCTGGTTGCGGGCAAGGAGCTGATGGTGACCGTCAGCGCCGGTGCCGCGCTCGCGCCGGCCGACGGCGACAACGCCGCCACGCTGTTGCGTCACGCGGCAATTGCTTTGACGCGCGCCAAGAGCGACGGCGGCCAGCGCATGTGCTTCTTCGAGGAAAGCATGAACAAGGCGCTTCAGCGCCGCCGCATGGTCGAGCACGAGTTGCGTCTTGCGCTTGGCCGGGGCGAATTCGAAGTTGTCTACCAGCCCCAATTCGATCTCGCCACGGAGCGTCAGTGCGGCTCCGAGGCCCTGATCCGCTAGCACCATCCCGTGCACGGCAAGATCGCGCCGGATTTCATTGCCGTGGCCGAGGACACGGGACTGATCGTTCCGCTCGGCGAATGGGTTTTGCGCCGGGCCTGCAGCGACGCGGTCAAATGGCCCGAGCCACTTTTCGTTTCGGTCAATCTGTCGCCGGCGCAGTTTCGCGAGGGCGATGTCGCCGCTTTGATCGCCGGCGTGCTCAAGGAGACGGGACTTTCGCCGGAGCGGCTCGAGCTCGAAATCACCGAGAACCTCCTCATCAACGACACCGAGGAGGTGCTGGCGAAGCTCAGTCGCCTGCGCCAGCTTGGCGTCAACATCGCCATGGACGATTTCGGCACCGGTTATTCGAGCTTGAGCTTTCTCGCGCGCTTCCCCTTCTCCAAGATCAAAATCGATCGGCAATTCGTCCGCAACATGACCCGCGACCCGGCCATGCGCGCGATCGTCAAGACCGTCATCGCTCTCGGCAAGTCGCTCGACTTGGTCATTACCGCCGAGGGGGTCGAGACCGAGGAGCAGGCGGAAATGCTGCGCGAGTTCGGCTGCCCGCAAGTGCAGGGCTTCCTCTACGGCTATCCGGGGCCGGCCGACACGAGCCTCATGGAGCTGAGCGGCAACGTGACGCCAATTTTTGCCGGCCGCCACAGCGCAGCTTAAGCGTCGGCTACCTTCGCTTGGCGCTCTCAAGCGGACTGAACCACCCGCTCAGCGCCCCGTTAAACCGCTGAAACTTGGTTTGGCTCTTCGCGGTGCGGCTCGGCGCGCGCCGGAGCGCTGGCTTGGCCGTTCGGCTGCGCTGGGTGGCTGACGCCTTCGTCGCGGGCGACGTGGTTTCCTTAGCATTCGAGCTTTCCTTCGCCGGAGCCGCCTCTTGCGGCGGAGCTGTTTCTTTCGCCGGCTCATCGGCCGCGGGGCCTTCGGTCCCAGACGGTTTTGTTTCGGTAGACTCAGTCGCCTCGGTCGCCGGCGCGGTTTGAGGCTTGACCTCGGGCGCGGCCTCCTTCGGCGCTGCTTCGATCTCCTCCTTCAATGGCGTCTCCGCGCTTCGAGGCTCCGCTTGTGAGGGTTCGGCTTTGGCAGGTTCCGCCGCTCCCGTCCCGGTGGGCACCCCGGCAGGCGGCACCGCCGGTAGCGCGGACGTGTGCTCAGGCCCGGCGTCCCTCAGGGCCTGGGGCGGCGGCAGCACGATGACGTCGATCGGGGCAATTTCGGCTGTGGGCGCGAGGGCAGGCGTGGGCTCACCCGCCGGGCCCGGCAAGGTAATCAGCATCGGCAACAGCAAAGCGAGGCCGATGGCATGGAGGATGCCGGCGTAGAGCAGAAACACCGGCACGTCGCTTCGTCTCTTCGTCACGGGCTAGAGCAAGAGCGCAAAGTTGCAAGTCGCACGCGGCCGACGCCTCGAACGGCCTTATCTGAGTCGGCGCAAGCTAGGCAAGCCTTCAGCGCTCCATCACGATTCGCGGCGCGGGCCTCACCTGGCCTTTGCCCTCTTCCAGCGCGGCGACGGCGCGCGCGGCGATTTCGCGGAAAGCGCCTGCCGCGGCCGAGGTCGGCGCGGTCGCCACGACGGGGCGTCCCTCATCCGAGGTCGCGCGGATCTCCGACAGCAGCGGCACTTCGCCGAGGAAGGGCACGCCGAGCCGTTCGGCTTCGCTCCGGGCGCCGCCATGGCCGAAGATATCGGAGCGCTCGCCGCAATGCGGGCAAACGAAGCTGCTCATATTCTCGACGAGGCCGAGTACCGGCACATTCACCTTGCGGAACATGTTGAGCCCCTTGCGCGCATCGATAAGCGCGAGGTCCTGCGGCGTGGAGACGATCACGGCGCCAGCAAGCGGCACCTGCTGCGCCATGGTGAGCTGCGCGTCGCCCGTGCCGGGGGGCATATCGACCACGAGCACGTCGAGTTCGCCCCAGGCCACGTCCTTCAGCATCTGCGACAGCGCCGACATCACCATCGGGCCGCGCCAGATCATCGGCGTCTCCTCGTCGACGAGAAGGCCCATGGACATCGCCTTCACGCCGTAAGCCTCGAGTGGCGCAAGCTTGTCGCCCACTTGTTGCGGCTGACCTTTGAGCCCGAGCAGGCGCGGCATCGACGGGCCGTAAATGTCGGCATCGAGGATGCCGACGCGCAAGCCGCGCTCTTTCAGCGCGAGCGCAAGATTGGCAGCGACCGTTGACTTGCCGACGCCGCCCTTGCCCGAGGCGACGGCGATGATCTTGGCGACCCCCGGCACGCCGCCGGGGCGATGGCGTGCGTCGCGCGCCGCGCCCGGCCGCGCGAAGGGCGAGCCCTGCGGCGCGGTGGCGCCTCTGCCGTTGCCGCCGGACGGCGCGCGATCGGCAGTCAGCGTCACCGTCACGCCGGTAACGCCCGGCACTTCGGCGACCGTCTGTTCGGCTTCCTTCCGCAGCGCCTCGAGCTCGCCGGCGCGGGCCGGATCGACCGAGATCGCAAAATAGACCTTGCCCTGGTTGATCACGATCTCGGAGACGAGCCCCTCCGCCACGATATCGGCGCCGGAGCCCGGCGACTTGATCCGCTTCAGCGCTTCGAGCACGCGTACTTTGGTCGGGGCTTCCGTCATGAGCCGTATGTAGTCCGGCTTTGCGCCCGCGCCAAATGGCTTTCGTCAGTCCTCGAATTCGGGAAAGAGACGCGGCAAGGGTTCGATCCGTTTCCAGCCCTCGCCCTCGCTCACGGCCTCGACGCGAAGATCGAAGAAATAGCGGTTGAGCACGGCGGCCCGTTCTTCCGCCAAGGGCGGACGGCAATAATCCTCTTCCTCCCAGACGGCGCCCCCATCGCGCGTTTGGCGAGCAGCTTTGAGGGAACGGGAGAGCGTCGGACCGAAAGGACGGAGAGGGGTGAATTCGTCGCGCTGAAGCCGCGCCGAAAGGTCTTCCATCAGCTCCTGCCTCGGAACCGCCGAAACAAGGTAGAACGCCATGCGTCTTCCTCTCCCTAACCTCGGGCCCAGAACGGGATATTCTCCTCACGTGGTCAACCCAAAGTAGAAGTGCTGGTTCCCCGGGGATAAGCGGCGGCCCGTCGCAACAGCGACACAATTCAGAGGCCTGATCATTTCGGGGCAAGCTGCGGCATCGAGAAAAACCGCGGCGACGGGGCACTTGTTTGGGTGCTAGTTCAGTTCGAGTAACGCGTAATGCTCCGTTCGGCGTACCGGCCGGGCCTTTCGTCCCGACCGCGTTTCAATCCCCGTGATCCGGCCGCGCTTTGCGGCGAGCCGTTTGGTCTCGACCGGCCGTCCGGCCTGACCCGACCTTTCCCTCAAGCCTTCCTTAACCCTGTTCCGGCCATTCTCAGCAATGCCGAAGCGCGCGCCATAGCGTCCTCGGCCGAGCGAAATCCGCGAGAAATGGGGGGAACATGAGCGTCGTGGCCGAACGAGAGCCTACGGGGGATTTGAGGGAAATCGAACTCCGCCGACATCTCCAGATCATGGCGCGCGCGCTCGAGCGTGCCGACGCGGGCTCTTCCCTTACCATGGTCCTGCGGTCGCCCTCATCCGATCCC
>DASTKZ010000047.1:0-18870 GCA_035715445.1 Methyloceanibacter sp. | reverse complement strand
CATGGCCGAAGATGTGCGCGCGCTGCTCGATCATCTCGGTATCGCCCGCGCTGACGTGATGGGATATTCGATGGGCGCGCGGATCGCGGCCTATCTCGCGCTCGCGCACCCCGAGCGGGTGCGAAGTTTGATTCTGGGAGGGGCCGGCATCAATCTGGTGCGCGGCATGGTGGGGACCGGGCCGATCGCCCGCGCGTTCGAGGCGGCGAGCATCGACGAGGTGGCCAACGACACCGCCCGCACCTTCAGAGCTTTCGCCGAACAGACCGGCAGCGATCTCAAGGCGCTGGCCGCCTGCCTGCGCGGCCCGCGCGAGAAAATCGCGGCCGAGAACCTTGCCCGCATCGCCGTGCCGACGCTGATTGCCACCGGCAGCGAGGACGTGATCGCGGGCTCAGGGGAGGAGCTTGCAACTCTTATTCCCGGCGCCCAACTCCTTGGAATCGAAGGCCGCGACCATATGAAGGCGGTCGGCGATGCCCGGCTCAAGCAAGGCGTGCTCGACTTTTTAACCAGGCGGCCTTAGTTCAGTGCTAGTTCGGTGTTTTCGAATTAAGCCCGGTATTTTCGCGGGGTAAGTGAGGTTCCCATGTCAAAACCCTTGGCGGCCAAAGAACGGCACATCAAGAGCTACGATCCGGTCTGGAGCCAGGTGCGGCGCGAGGCCGAGGAGATCAGCGCGGCCGAGCCCGCTCTCGGCGGCTTCATCTATGCCACGGTTTTGGACCACGACCGGCTCGAGGATGCCGTATGCCACCGACTTGCGCGCAGGCTCCAGCACTCGACGCTCGATACGGGCCTCCTGCACAAATTGTTCAACGAAGTGATCGCGGCAGAACCCGCCCTCGGCGATTCGTTTCGCGCCGACTTGATGGCGGTCGCCAAGCGCGACCCGGCTTGCAGCCGCCTGATCGAACCGCTGCTCTATTTCAAGGGCTTCCACGCGCTCGAGACCTATCGCATCGCCCATTCGCTGTGGAAGGTCGGGCGAAAGGACTTTGCCCTCTACCTCCAGAGCCTGACTTCGCGGTTCCTCCAGGTGGACATCCATCCGGCCGCGATCATCGGCAAGGGCATCATGCTCGACCACGCCACCGGCATTGTCATCGGCGAAACGGCCGTGATCGGGGATAATTGCTCGCTGCTTCACGGCGTGACGCTGGGAGGCACCGGCAATGAGAAGGGCGACCGTCATCCCAAGATCGGACGGGGCGTCATGATCGGCGCGGGCGCCGAAATCCTCGGCAATATCAAGGTTGGTGATTGCGCGAGGATCGCCGCGGGCAGCGTCGTGCTCAACGATGTCGCGTCCCGCCGGACCGTGGCGGGCGTGCCCGCGCGCGAGATCGGCTTCGCCGGTTGCGAGGAACCCGCTCTTGCCATGGACCAGATGGTCGCGGGCGATGACGAAACCGATCACGCTTAGGCTGGCAAGGGAAAACGCAATTTTTGTGGGGTGCGAGCGGTGACTCGGGACGAAATCCTAAAGCTCGAACATTATCTCAAGAAGGTATTCCGGTTGCCCCACATCCAGGTGCGCCAGCGCCCGCGGAAGGACGATTCCGCCGAGGTCTTCGTCGATGAGGAGTTCATCGGCGTCATCTTTCGCGACGACGATGAGGGTGAGGTCGCCTACCAGTTCCAAATGGCGATCCTCGACTACGATCTCAAAGATTAGCGCCGCCGCCTTCGCTTCCCGGAAAAAGTGAGCCGGCCTCTTGGAAGAGGCCGGCTCGAGTAAAGGCCCGGCTGGGTCGGGGATGGTGGGGGATGATCGCCGGGCCTTGGCAAACTCTTTGCAGTCGAAATCCTTTGGTTAGTTGCCGTTCGAGGCGGAGACGGTGGTCTGCGGCGCGGTCTCCGGCGGCAGAAGCGAGATCCACACCAGCGGATTGCGCTCCGACTGCCGCTTGACGAAGGTGTAGGGCGTGTCGCCCCAACGCATCACCTCACGGCGCTTGTTGTCGAGCACGAGGTCGCCGCGATCGGTGCGAACCGTGAGCACGGCATGCCCCTCGTTGTTTTCGTCGCGGACGACGGTGATGAGAAGCGTGCTCTCGGGAAAGCCGCGGGCGACGAGCAGCCGGCGCTTGAGCAGCACATAGTCCTCGCAATCGCCCTTGCCGCTCGGATAGGCCCAAACTTCGGGTTGGCCGTAAAGTTCGAGATCGGTAACCGGAGCGACATCCGCGTTCACGGCGTCGTTGACCTTCTCGATCTCTTGGAACTTTGCCGCGGTGAGCTGAATCCGGTCTGAGAAGCGCTGCGCCGGACGGCACTCGGAGCCGTGGTCGCGGCAAAAATTCACATAACCGATCGGCGGCAGCGTATCGCCAAACGAAGTCATGAAGGCGATCTTCTGCACCCGTGCCTGCGGCGACGACGTAAGATTGATGGCGTGATCGTTGGTGATGTTCCCCGATAGAGACGAGACGAACATCAAAAAGGCAGAGCCCACGACAAACTGTTTCACTGCACCCCCCGTATTCTTTGTTGGGTGCAATGTCGCAGAAAGATTTTGAAATCCGGATAAAGCGAACGGCGATTTTCCGGGCTATTTTGTAGGGGTTTTTTAGCGAGACCTACTCAAACCTGAACGCCGGTCCTTGGTTAAAAATCCTGCACCTTCGCGGAACGGCCTTGCGTTCTGCGGCTTTCCAATGATCTTTGACCGCCGAGGATTGAACCGCGCCGGCGAAGGCCGGGGGTGTGAAGGGGCACGACGTTTGCTCAACGTTAAGCTTGTCGCGATTCTTTGCGGGAAGTTCCGCAGGGTCAAACCGTGATCCGGCCCGAACCCGCGCTCAATGTTCCGCCGGTCGTTACGGCCGTGGCCGCGCTGCTTGTGGGCGTGCAGGCGGTTAAGAGCCTCTTACCCGACGAAACCAAGATCACCCTCATCCTCGCGCTCGCCTTCATCCCGGCGCGTTACAGCGGCGCCGCGTCCGAGCTCCCCGGGGGGTATCTCACCGCGGTCACGTCTTTCGTGACCTATATGATCGTGCACGCGGGGTGGGTGCATCTCGTTGTGAATATCCTGTGGATGCTGGCCTTCGGCAGCGCTCTGGCGCGCCGCATGAGCGCTCTTGCCTTCATTGCCTTCTCGGTGCTGTGCGGGATCGCGGGCGCCTTCACCCATCTTCTGTTTCATTTCGGCGACATGACGCCCGTCATCGGCGCGTCGGCGGCGATCTCGGGCCAGATGGCGGGCGCGCTGAGATTCTTCTTCAATGCCAAGCCTGTGCCGGGGGAAGGGGCGCCGGATTTTGCCGGGGCGCCGACCATGAGCCTCGCCCAGACGCTGAGCGACAAGCGGATGCTGGCCGTCCTCGCAATTTGGATCGCGCTTAACGCTTATTTCGGCATCAGCGCCGTCCAGATCGGCGGCCAGGAAGGGAACATCGCCTGGGAGGCCCATATCGGCGGATTTCTCTGCGGGCTCTTCATTTTTGGCGCCTTCGACCGGGGACGGCGCGCCGGGATGAGCGCCTTCGCCTCTTGAGGCGCGCTCCTGAGCCTCTTCCGGTCGTCCGGACTTGCGCCTTCGCCGGGTCCGAGACAGAATGTCGCAGTCACGGGGCGGAGTTCCCGGACTGGAGGAAACGCGTATGAATGTCGCAGCAATCCTGAAGGAGAAGGGCCGGGGCGTCTTCACGACCGCACCCGACACGTCGCTGCTCGAAATCACCAAGCTGCTCGGGATGCACAAGATCGGCTGCATTGTCATCACGAGCGCGGACGGGAAGGTCTCCGGGATCGTCTCGGAGCGTGACGTCGTGCGCGAAATCTCGCGTGCCGGCGCGTCCGTGCTCACAGAGCCGGTCGAACGGTGCATGACGAAGTCCGTGGTGACCTGCCGCGAGGCCGACACCATCGACCATCTCATGGCCCAGATGACGGCGCACAGGTTCCGCCACATGCCCGTGGTCGAGAAAGGCCGGTTGATCGGGCTCGTCTCGATCGGCGACGTGGTCAGAATGCGGATTGCCGAAGCGGAGATGGAAGCGGCGGCGATGCGGGAATATATCGCGACCGGCTAGGCGACGGTCAGCTTTCGAGCGACCGCACCGCGCTCTTGATCTCGTCGATCTGCTTCTCGGCGGCCTTGATGCCGATTTCGATCGCTTCATAGGCGCGATGAAACTCGAACAGCCCGATCGGGCCTGTCTTCGGCACGATGGTGATATCGGGCGGGTCGCCGGCGAGCCGCGACCTTGCAATGCGGTCTTGCGTGATGTTGATCGCATCCATCATCACGGCCGAAATGCCGGGCGCGCCGTCGCTCCTGCCGAAAATCTGCCGGTGCAGCAGATGCACGGCCGCGCGGCCGTTGCTGCCGGGAAGCTCGGCCTCCTCCGCGATCGGAACCGGTTCGGACAGGATGCCGTGATCGTGGATGACGCCGCCCCTGCCGAACGGGTCGCTGCTCAAGTTCACGGCGATAACGATGCGGGCGCCGAGGGCGCGGCACACCGATACCGGGATCGGATTGACCAGCGCGCCGTCGATCAGCCAGCGGCCGTTGATCTGGACCGGGCGGAAGATGCCGGGCAGGGCAAAGGAGGCTCTGAGCGCATGCACCAGGCTGCCTTTGTTGAGCCAGACTTCGTGCCCGGTGCCGAGCTCGGTCGCGACCGCGACGAACTTCCGGTCGAGCCGTTCGATCTCGAATTGCTGCAAATGGTGCTCGAGCCGCGCGCTCAAGCGCTGGCCTGAGATCAGTCCCGAGCCGCCGAAATTGAAGTCGAGAAAGCCGAACAGCCTGCGGCGGGTGAGACTCATGGCGAAGTCTTCGAGCGTATCGAGCTTGCCGGTGACGTAGCAGGCGCCGGCCACGGCCCCCATTGAGGTGCCGGCGACGATGTCGGGCATGAGCCCGGCCGAGACGAGGCTCTTGAGCACGCCGATATGGGCCCAGCCGCGGGCCGCGCCGCCACCGAGCGCAAGGCCAATCGTTGGTCGTCCCGTACTCACCATGGGGTCACTATCCAGGCCGCAAGGCTCGCTCCCGCCCGCACGATCCGCCTTGCGAGCAAGACCAGGCAAGAGTCTAGGTCGAACTCTTTAAGGTTCCCTTTGCGGCACCAGAATGACGGTAAACCGTCTCCGGGTCGAATCGCCGCTCGTCGTCCACGAAGCGCAAGGAGAGGACGCCTCGCGGCGCGGTCCCGACGGGAAGCGCGCGATAGAAGCACGACCTGCGGCCGGTATGGCAAGCCGCCTCGGCTCCTGCCGTCTCGACCACGAGCCAGACGGCATCCTGGTCGCAATCGGTGCGCATGTCGACCACGCGTTGCGTGTTGCCGCTTTCCTCGCCCTTGCGCCACAGGCGTCCGCGCGAGCGCGACCAGTAATGCGCCTCGCCCGTCTCGATGGTGCGGGCGAGCGCCTCGGCGTTCATATAGGCGAGCATCAGCACTTCGCCCGTCTTGGCCGAGGTCGTCACTACTGGCAGAAGGCCGTCCTTGTCGAAGCGCGGAGCGAAAACGGTTCCTTCCTCACTCGCAGTCTCGCTCTCGGGAGCGGGAAAGGGGGCGTCCTTGCTCACCGCGACATCCTCAAGCGGCGCGTCAGCCGCGGCCGCGCTCGGTCGCGAGCATCATGAAGCGCGCCTGCTGGGCGGGGTCTTCCTTGAAGATGCCGGTGAACTGCGTGGTGATCGTCGCGACGTCGGGCTTCTTCACGCCGCGGATCGACATGCATTGATGCACGGCCTCGATCATCACCGCCACGCCCTTGGGCTTGAGCGCCTTGTCGATGGTCTCGGCGATCTGGGCGGTCATGGTCTCCTGGGTCTGCAGGCGGCGCGCGAACACCTCGACGACGCGGGCGAGCTTGGAGATGCCGACGACCCGGTCGGTCGGGAAATAGGCTACGTGGGCCTTGCCGACGAAGGGGATCATGTGGTGCTCGCAATGAGAGTGAAGCTCGATGTCGCGGAGCATGACGATATCGTCGTAACCGGCAACCTCATCGAAGGTGCGCGACAGCACGTCGAGCGGATCCTCGCTATAGCCGGCAAAGAACTCGTCATAGGCCGCCGTGACCCGGCGCGGCGTCTCGCGCAGCCCTTCGCGGTCGGGATCGTCGCCGGCATAGGCGATTAGCATACGCACGGCCTCTTCGGCTTCCTCGCGCGATGGGCGCACAATCCCGGGTTCGCGGCCGATTCCGGCTTGCGGCGCCGTCCGCAGCTTCTTAACGGTGGCGTCCATGAGTCCTCGAGACTTCCTTACCTAAGCTAAATGCCCCGGGCTGCATATATAATGCAGGAGACAGGCCCGCAAGGCGAGCCTCCCGGCCGATCCGAGACAGGCGATGACGCTTCCCGAAGACATTTATAGCCAGCGTATCCTCGAACTTGCCGCTGCGCTGCCGCGGACGGCGAGGCTATCCGAGCCCGAGGCGACGGCAACCGCCCATTCCAAGCTCTGCGGCTCAAGGGTGACGGTCGATCTCGCCATGACGGGCGAGGTGGTGAGCGACTATGGCCAAAACGTGAAGGCCTGTCTTTTGGGGCAGGCTGCCTCGTCGGTGATGGGCCGGGAGATCATAGGTTCGAGCGCGGAGGAGTTGCGTCAGGTCGGCGCAACCATGCGCAAGATGCTGAAAGCGGGCGGGCCTCCCCCGCAAGGGCGATGGAGCGATCTCGCAGTGCTCGAGCCGGTGCGGGACTACAAGGCCCGCCACGCCTCGACCCTGCTTGTGTTCGACGCGGTCGAGGAGGCGATCGCCACGATCGAGGCGAGCCGCAAGAAGAGCGCTGGCCGCGCCCATGCCGAATCGGCTTGATCGCGAGCCCGCATTGGCCTCGACCGATTGCGACGAGAAAGAGTTGTCCATGGGAAAGCCTGAGGAGACGACGAAGCGCTGGCTCGATCCCGCGCGCCTGACGCCGCGGGTGGGAAGCATCTACCCCGCGCCCTTTGCCGCGCCGGTTGCCGGCCGCGAGAAGCGCGCGCTCGGCGATCCGCTCGGGCTCACCCAGTTCGGCGTCAATCTCGTCACGCTAGGCCCCGGCAGCTGGTCCTCGCAGCGGCATTGGCATGAAAACGAGGACGAGTTCATCTACGTGCTCGAAGGCGAGGTGAGCCTCGTCACCGACGAAGGCGAGACCGTGCTTCGCCCCGGCATGGCGGCGGGGTTTCCGGCGGGCGCTCGCGACGGCCATCATCTCGTCAATCGCGGGCGCACGCCGGCGCGCTATCTCGAAGTCGGCACCCGCGCCGCGACCGAGGAGGTCCACTATAGCGACATCGACATGACCGGCAGCAAGCGCGACGGCAAATTCGCCTTCAGGCACAAGAACGGGGAGCCTTATCCGTGACCCGGCTCGGGCGCGTGGCGAAGGCGCCGCTCCTTGGCCTCCTTGCCGCCTACCGCTATGCCGTGTCGCCGCTCCTCGGCGTCAATTGCCGCTATCTTCCCTCGTGCTCGGACTATGCGCGCGAGGCGATTGACCGGAACGGGGCGTGGAAAGGCGGTTGGCTCACGCTTGCAAGACTCTGCCGCTGCCATCCGTGGGGCCATGCCGGCTTCGATCCGGTGCCCGACCTCAGTGGCGAACGCCACCCTCTCGCGCCGTGGCGTTATGGGCGGTGGCGCATTTACACCCGTGACGGCGCGGCCGATTCCCGGTAAAAGCGCCGTAGTTGACCCAACAGTCTCTTACCTGCACCGGTACGCAGGAGTGAGAGGAGCAAGACGATGTCGCAAATCTCCCTGACATTTCCCGATGGTTCTTCCCGCGCCTTCAAGTCCGGCGTGACGGGGCGGGACGTCGCCGAACAGATCTCGAAGTCTCTCGCCAAGAAGGCGGTGGCGGTCCAGCTCGATGGAAGCCCGCGCGATCTCGCGCAGCTGATCAGCCGTGACGCGCGCATCCGCATCCTCACGCGCGACGACCCCGAAGCGCTCGAACTCATCCGTCACGACGCCGCGCACGTCATGGCCGAGGCCGTGCAGGAGCTCTATCCCGGCACGCAAGTAACGATCGGGCCGGTGATCGAGAACGGCTTCTATTACGACTTTGCGCGCTCAGAGCCCTTCACGCCCGACGATCTCCCCAAGATCGAGGCCAAGATGCGCGAGATCATCGCCCGCGACGCGCGCTTCACCTGCGAGGTGATCGACCGCAAGGCCGCCAAGAAGCTCTTCCGCGACAAGGGCGAGACGTTCAAGCTCGAGCTGATCGACGCCATCCCCGAAGGTGACGAGATCAAGGTCTATTCGCAAGACACGTGGCTCGATCTCTGCCGAGGACCCCATATGACCTCGACGGGGAAGGTGGGCAAAGGCTTCAAGCTGCTCAAGATCGCGGGCGCCTATTGGCGCGGGGACTCGTCCAAGCCCATGCTCCAGCGCATCTACGGCACGGCATGGGCGAGCGAGGAAGACCTCAAGGCCTATCTGCATCAACTCGAAGAGGCAGAAAAGCGAGACCATCGGCGCTTGGGGCGCGAGATGGACCTGTTCCATTTCCAGGAAGAGGCGCCGGGTGCTGTGTTCTGGCATCCGAAGGGCTGGGCGTTGTTTACCGCGCTGATCGCCTATATGCGCCGGCGCCAGGACGCCTGGGGTTATGTCGAGGTCAACTCGCCCGACATGATGGAGCGCACACTGTGGGAGCAGTCCGGCCACTGGGAGAAGTTCGGCGACCTTATGTACGTCACCGAGACGCCCGACGAGCGCATCTATGCGTGCAAGCCGATGAACTGCCCGGGCCATGTGCAGATCTTCAAGCACGGCCTGAAAAGCTATCGCGATCTGCCCTTGCGCATCGCCGAGTTCGGCAAGGTGCACCGCTACGAGCCGTCCGGTGCTCTGCATGGGCTGCTTCGCGTGCGCCATTTCACCCAAGACGACGCGCATATCTTCTGCACCGAGGACCAGATCACCGAAGAATGCGTGCGGCTGAACAAGCAGCTCCTGTCGATCTACCGCGATTTCGGCTTCACCGACGTGCGCATCAAATTCGCCGACAGGCCGGACAAGCGCGTCGGCGCCGACGCGGTGTGGGACAAGGCCGAGGCTGCGCTGAAACGCGCGGTCGAGGCGGCGGGGCTGACTTACGACTTCAATCCGGGCGAGGGGGCGTTCTACGGGCCGAAGCTCGAATATGTCTTGCGCGACACAATCGGCCGCGCGTGGCAATGCGGCACGATCCAGGTCGATCTCAACCTGCCGGGACGGCTCGGTGCCTTCTATATCGGGCCCAACGGTGAGAAGACCCTGCCCGTGATGATTCACCGCGCCATGTTCGGATCGCTCGAACGGTTCACCGGAATTCTCATCGAGCACTATGCCGGCCATCTGCCGCTCTGGCTTGCCCCCACGCAAGCCGTCGTCGCGACCATCGTGTCGGAGGCGGACGCTTACGCCGAAGAGGTACTCGAAGCGCTAAAAGCGGCGGAGCTCCGCGCCGAGGCCGATCTCCGCAACGAGAAGATCAACTACAAGGTCCGCGAGCATTCGCTCGCAAAGGTTCCGGTCCTGCTCGTTGTGGGTAAGCGCGAAGCGGAAGAGCGCACCGTCTCCGTGCGGCGGCTCGGCAGCCAGGAGCAGCAGGTGATGACGCTCGATGCCGCCATCGCCGCGCTCGCGGCCGAAGCCGTGCCGCCCGATCTGCGCGCGCGGCCCGAGAGCAAGGCCGCTTAAAGCTCGCGTCGCTCATGCCGCCCACCCGTCCGATCCTGACGATTGGCCATTCGCGCCATTCCTGGGAACGGTTCACGGCGCTACTTGCCGCGGCGGGCGTCGAGACGCTTGCCGATATTCGCACCGCGCCGCGCTCGCGGTTCTCGCCCCAGTTCAACAAGGACACGATGCGCGAGGCGCTTGCCGCACGAAACATTGAGTACATGTTTCTCGGCAAGGAGCTCGGCGGACGGCCGCAAAATTCCGCGCTCTACACCGACGGGGTAGCCGATTACGAGAAGATGGTCGCCTCGCCGGAATTCCGGCTCGGACTCGACCGGCTGATGGAGATTGCGGCGCGCAGCAACGCGGCGGCGATGTGTTCTGAAGCCGATCCGCTCGAGTGCCACCGATGCCTGCTCGTCGGCCGCGCACTTGCGGCGCAGGGCGAAGATGTCAGGCACATTCTCGCCTCGGGCGAAATCGTGACGCACGCCGAGGTCGAAGAGAGGCTGCTTTCGCTCGAGAACCTGGCCGAAGACTTGCTGGCCAGCTCGCGCGAGGAACGCCTCGCCGAGGCCTACCGTGCACGTTCCCGCAAATTCGCTTTCGCCCAAGCGCGACGGTGAGGGTCCTTACCCTCCCCTTGATGGGGAGGGCGGCCAGGCTTGAGCGAAGCGAAAAGCTGAGCCGGGTGGGGTGACAGTCGCTCAGCTTGCGACCGCCTTTGCGCTTTGGGCCGTTGCCCCCACCCCGACGCCGCCTTGCGTTCAAGCAGCGGTGCGGCAACTCAAAGTGAATCGGCGTCGTCGGACCTCCCCACGAGGGGGAGGTTTAAAGAGAGAGACGCGCCGCGGGCGCCAACTGAGAGGGCGCAAAGCTCTGATCAATTCAAAATTGTCGCCCGAAAATCGGTCGCACAGCACAGGACAAATGCTTAGATTCGGCGCTATGAGCAAAAAACAGTTCGCCGAACGGTCGGACGAATTCTGGCGCGCGTTGCGCCGCCGCGATTCGTCCTACGAAGGCATATTCATTGTCGGGGTCAAAACGACCGGCATCTTCTGCCGGCCGGTCTGCCCGGCGCGAAAGCCCTTGCGCAAGAATGTCGAGTTCTTTCCAGGCCGTAAGGAAGCTCTCTCTGCGGGCTACCGTCCTTGCCTGCGCTGCCGGCCTATGACAGCGAACCGCAGTGCGCCGACATTGGTCGAGGAACTGCGTCAGCAGGTCGAGCAGCACCCGTCAGAGCCCCTGCGGGATCGTGACCTGACGGAGATGGGAATTGAGCCATCGACCGCCAGGCGTCAGTTTCAACGCTATTTCGGCATGTCGTTTCAGGCCTACCAGCGCTCGCGGCGCATGGGGTCTGCTCTGGCAGCCGTGAGGAATGGGAGCAGCGTGTTGGACACACAAATTGAACACGGATTCGAATCGTCGAGCGGGTTTCGCGAAGCCTTTGCCAAGCTGTTCGGCGCGGCGCCGTCGAAGGCAAGCGGGGTCCATTGCTTGTTGGCCCGCTGGATCGATTCGCCGCTTGGCGCCATCCTCGCATTGGCGGACGAGAGCGGCCTCCACGTCTTCGATTGGGTCGATCGCCGGGGACTCGAGCGGGAGATCCTCCGGCTGAGGAAGAGGACCAAGTTCGCCATCGTGCCTGGCGACCATCCGATGCTCGATCGGGCTGCCGCAGAGATCGCCGAATACTTTGCCGCTACGCGAAAATCGTTCACAGTGCCGCTTGCACGGCGCGGAACCGACTTCCAGAGACGCGTCTGGGACGCGCTCTTGACCATACCGCCGGGCGAAACATGCTCTTATGCGGAGGTCGCCAGCACGATCGGCCAACCGGGGGCGGTGCGGGCCGTGGCGCGCGCCATCGGCGACAATTATCGCGGCATAATCATTCCCTGCCATCGGGTGATCGGCAGCGACGGTTCGCTCACCGGTTACGGCGGAGGGCTTGCGCGCAAGCAATGGCTGCTTGAGCACGAGCGTTCGCCCAAAGTCGTGACTGACGCTCTCGCTCCTCCTCCTCCTCGCGGGAGAGAGGATAAAGGCGCTGCACACGGAACCCGCTAGCGAGAGGGGCCGCCGCGGAGCAGGACGCTCGGATTGATCAGCGGCGCATTGGGATCGGCGGGGACATTCGGCGAGAAGCCGTCGAAGGCCGCGCCTGCGTTCGGCGAAGGCGCGCCGTCGCCCGCGATGACGCCCGTGCCGCCCGTCGGTGGCGGGGGCGGCGTCTCCGGAGGATCGGTGAGCGCCTTCAACTCCTCAGGCGAAGTCGATCCGTCCTCGACCACGACCTCGATCTGCTTGGCTTCGCCCGGCTCGATGCTGAACTTCCGCGTGAAGCTCTCGCCCGCGTGGTCGGCGACCACGGCATAGCTGCCGGGGGCGAGGATGTGGGTGGGGAGCGCCCCCGCATTCTCCTTCACCACGTCGCCGGCCGAGGTGAGCAAGGTCCATTTGGTGTCGGCCAGCGCCTCGCCGCCGAGCGTCTGCACCAGCTTGAAGGTCGTCTTGGCGCCGGTCTGCTTCAGCATCGCCTCGGTGACCTTGCCGGGCTCGACCGTGATGTCTGCTTTGGCGATGGCGTTCGCGTCGCCGTAAAGGCACTCGATGCGATAGGCCCCGGCGTTGAGCCGGATCACGATTCCGGGCTTGGCGTCGCGCAGGACCATCTGGCGGTTGCCGAACTGGTCTTCCTCGTCGGACAGGATGTCGTAGCGTGCCGCGCTCGCGGGGAGCGGAGTGCTGTCGGCGAGGAGCGCCGCGAGCTTCAATCCGCCGGTGTTGAGGACGAAGGTCTCTTCGATCGAGCGGCCGCTCTCCACCTTGATCTTCTTGGTCAGATTCGAAAGCCCGTAGGCAGCGTTCACGAGATATTCGCCCGGCAAGAGCGCCGCTGTCGGCATCGGATCGCGGTGAGTGCTGACGAGCTTGTAGCCCGCGGCTGCCGGCGAGGTCTTCGCCTCATAGACGCGCCAGGTGATCCCCGCTTGCAGGCGCGGTCCCGTTTCGGCGACGAGAGCCTTGAAGGTGACGGGAACCGGGAGCTGAACTTGCGCGGTCGTTTGCGCGGGCGGCTTCGCTGCGGCGGGCGCCGAGGGGAGGGTGCCGGCAAGCTGAGTGGGAGGAAGTGCTGCAATCTGGGGAGGTGACCCCGATTTGTTGACGGCCGTCTCGCTGGCTTGCGGCGCGGGCTGAGGCGCAGGCACTTCAACTTGCTGCTGCGGCGCGGGCTGAGCTGCGGGCGCTTCAGCTTGCTGTTGCGGCACGGGTTGAGCTGCGGGGGCTTCAGCTTGTGGCTGCGGCGCGGCCGGTACCGCAGGCGCCGGCGGTTGAGGCCCCGCGCTAAGATCGACCGGTTTCATCGCCACCACGCCGGGCGGCAGCGCGGCGGTTGCCTCGGGCGCGGCGCCGTCGCCACCGGAAGCGGCGGTTTGCGCCGGCGCGGGCGCCGGGCCGAGGACGGCGTCGAAAACCTTGGCGAGGCCACCCTTCAAGGCCTCGGCATCGGACGCGCTTACAAAGGTTCCGCGGGTCGCTCCGGCAAGGCAGGTTAGCGGCTTGATGTCCTCTTCCTTGCCGCCGAAGCCGATGACATGGATGCGCAAAGCCGGCGACTTCTCCTTCATGGCGAGCGCCGCCGAACAAATATCGGCATCGCATGTATCGCCGCCGTCGGCGATGAGCACGATATCGAGCGGATCCTTCGCGGTCGCGCCCTTGGCCGCGTCGCTGAGCGCCGCCGCGATCGGGGCTTGGCCCTTGGTCTTGATCTTCTCGAACAGCTTCTCTTGCGTTTCGGCGGTCAGCGCGCCGGGCTTCGCCACGATCTCGCTATCGGCGCAGTTCGACGCCCTGCGATGGCCGAAGGCCACAAGCCCGAACGACAAACGGTTGCCATAGGCCGCCACGGCCTCGCCCAAGGCGGCGCGAACGGCTGAGAACTTGGTCGCGCTGCCGATCTTGTCGCCCATGCTCTTCGAGGCATCGAGCACGACGATCGCGGTGGGGAGGCTCTGGCTTGCGGACGATTGGGACGCGGTCTCGGCGCCTGCGGCGCCGGCCCCCAATAGAGCGGCGGGCAAGAGCAAGAGCCCGAGTTTGCCGCGGCGCTTCCCCCGCATAAATTCGCTCCGGTCCCGACGGGCTTCCGTTGTTATACCCCGTTTCGGAAGTGGACAATGCGGCCGAAAATCCTTTGTGAATACGGCCGATTTGCGGTAACGGCGCCGTTCCAGCCTCCGTACCGGCCCCGGTGGCAGCCCCAATTTGGAGACCCAAAGGGGGGACGAGGAGAAGCGGGCCTGCTGCGGACCACTCCATGGCCATGACCAATCCCGCCCTCGACCTCCTGCTCAGCCGCCGTTCGGTCTCCGCGAACAGCCTCACCGAACCGGGCCCCAGTGCGGAAGAACTCCAATTGATGTTGAGGGCGGCCGCGCGCGTTCCCGATCACAAGAAGCTCGCGCCCTGGCGCTTCCTCCTGTTTCAAGGCGAGGCGCGGGCTGCCTTCGGCAAGGCGCTCGCTGAAATCTGCCGTAACGAGCAGAAGGAAAGCGGCGCCTTCCGCCTCGAGAACGAGGAGAAGCGCTTCTTGCGCGCGCCTCTCGTCATCGCCGTGATCTCGCGCGTGGTGAAGAACCCGGCAGCGCCCGACTGGGAACAGATCCTCTCGGTGGGCGCCGCCTGCCAGAATCTTATTCTAGCGGCGACGGCGCTCGGCTATGGCGCGAATTGGATCACCGAGTGGTGCGGCTATAGCGAGGGCGTGCGCCGGCTGCTTCGCTTGGCGGAGAATGAGCGTGTCGCGGGCTTCGTCTATGTCGGCACGGCGAAGGAGAAGCCCGCGGAGCGGGAGCGGCCGGAGCTCGACGACATCGTTATGTCCTGGACGCCTTAGTGACGTAGAAGGCCGTTGTGTTGAAGCGCACGCGCCAAGATTTCCCTCTCCCCTCGCGGGAGAGGGTGGCTGCCTTCGCCCAAAGGCGAAGGCAGGCGGGTGAGGGGGCTTCTCAAGTCGACGCGGGCTTCGCCCGCTTACCCCTCACCGCGCGCCCAACGGCGCGCGTGCTCTCCCCCAAGGGGAGAGCGGCAAAGTGAGATCGCCTAGGGAGCACTGACTCCCCAACGATCAATAGCCGAACTGCTCGGAGAGAATGCGCTCGGCGAGCGTGTGGCCCGGATCGAACATCATGAAAATGTCGATGCCGCTCTCCTCGACGACTTCGACCCGCATGACGTCGCGAAATTCGGTGTGGTCGGCCACCGCGCTCACCGGACGCTTGTCGGACTCGAGCACCTCGATCATGACCTTGGCGTCGTTGGGAAGTAGCGCGCCACGCCAGCGCCGCGGGCGGAACGGGCTGATCGGCGTCATGGCGAGAAGCGGCGCATTGATCGGCAGGATCGGGCCGTGCGCCGAGAGATTGTAGGCGGTGCTGCCGGCAGGCGTCGAAACCAGAACGCCGTCGCAGATGAGTTCGTCCATCCGGACTTTGCCGTCCACGGCGATCTTGAGCTTAGCGGCCTGATAGATCTGGCGGAACAACGAAACTTCGTTGATGGCGAGCGCTTCATGGGTTGCCTTGCGCCGGTCGTGCGCCGTCATGCGCAGAGGGTGGATGACGGTGGTCTCGGCAGCTTCCAGCCGCTCCACGAGCTTCATCTCGTCGTAGTCGTTGAGGAGGAAGCCAACCGAGCCACGGTTCATGCCGTAGATCGGAATGCGGCTATTGAGGTGACGGTGCATGGTTTGCAGCATCATCCCGTCGCCGCCGAGCGCCACGATGACATCGGCCTTTGCCGCCGGCGCGTCGCCGTAGCGCTTGGCGAGCGCCCGAAGCGCCTCTTGCGCCTCTTTGGTCTCGCTGGCAACGAAGGCGATTTTGGCGAAGCGGGGCATGATCTTTTTCGAGACGCTTGGAGCGCGGACTGGAAGCGGGCACTATAAATGCGAGCGTGCCAGGCAAAAGCAAGTCCTTAAGAATTGACGGCGAATGGTGAATTCATGACGAACGAAGACCGGCCGGTGCTGATCTATACGACCTTCCCCCGTCTCGAAGACGCAAAACGCGTGGGCGAGGCGCTCGTCGCGGCCCGGCTTGCGGCTTGCGTCAATATGTTCCCCGGCATGATCTCGATCTTCACGTGGAAGGGGGCCCGGGAGGAGGCAAGCGAGGTCGCCATGATCGTCAAGACGCGGAATGCGCTGGTCGATGCCGTGCTCGCCGAGGTCAAGCGGCTCCATCCTTACGAGCTGCCGGCGCTGCTCGTGCTACCGACGGAAGGCGGCAGCGCCGAATATTGCGGCTGGATCGCGAGCGAAACGTCGGGCGCCGAGCCAAGATGAGCGGGGAGCGTTTCGTCCTCGCCATCGACCAGGGAACGACGAGCACCCGCGCCATCCTGTTCGACCGGGAAGGGGGTGTGCGCGCAAGCGCGCAAGTGCCGCTTGCGCAAATCTATCCGGCGCCGGGCGAGGTCGAGCACGACCCGGAAGAGATCTGGCGGTCGGTGCTGCATGTGGGCCGCGCCGCGCTCCGCAGCATCGAGCCCTCAAGCGTCGTGGCTATCGGCATCACCAATCAGCGCGAGACGACGGTGGTGTGGGAGCGAGCGACAGGGAAGCCGCTCGCCAACGCGATCGTTTGGCAGGACCGCCGCACCGCAGGTCTCTGCGGCGAGCTTCTGAGCGAAGGGTGGGGCGATCATGTCGCCCAAACGACAGGACTCGTGATCGATCCTTATTTTTCCGCGACCAAGCTTGCCTGGCTCTTGCAACATGTGCCCGGTCTCGAGGCAAGGGCGCGCGCGGGCGAGGTCTGCTTCGGCACGGTCGACAGTTTTCTCCTGTTCAAGATGACCGGCGGCAGGCTGCATGCGACGGACGCGACCAACGCAGCCCGCACCATGCACTACGACATCGGAGCGGGTGCGTGGGACGATAAGCTCATCGGCCGGCTCGGCGTGCCGCGCGCCATGCTGCCGGAGCCCCGCGACACGCAAGGCGATTTCGGCGCGACCGAGCGCGCGCATTTTGGCGCGGCGATCCCGATCAGGGCGATGGCAGGCGACCAGCAGGCCGCCGCCTACGGGCAGGCCTGCTTCGCGCCCGGCATGCTCAAGGCGACTTACGGCACCGGCTGCTTCGTGCTCGCCAATACCGGAGGCGAGAAAGTCGCATCGGCCACGCGCATGCTTTCGACGATCTTCCATCAGATCGAGGGGCGTCGGACTTATGCGCTCGAAGGCGCGATCTTCATGGCCGGCGCCACGGTGCAGTGGCTTAGGGACAATCTCGGCCTGATCGCATCCGCGGCGGAGAGCGAGGCGTTGGCACGCGAGGCGGACCGGCACGCGCGCATCTATCTCGTTCCGGCTTTCCAGGGTCTCGGCGCGCCGTTCTGGGATGCTGGCGCGCGGGGAGCCATCTTCGGCTTGAGCCGCGCCGCCTCGAAAGCCGATATCGTCGCGGCCGGCCTCGAAGCCGTCGCCTTCCAGACCCGCGATCTCCTTTCCGCCATGCGCAAAGACATGGCGGCGAGCGGCATCGCCGCGCCCTCGGCCTTGCGGGTCGATGGCGGCATGACGGCAAATTCCTGGTTCCTCCAGCGACTTGCCGATATTCTTGGTGAGCGCGTCGAGCTTGCGGCGAACCCTGAGACGACGGCGCTCGGAGCCGCCTACCACGCCGGCCAAGCCGCCGGTTTCTTCGGCGATGCGGCAACGCTCGCCAAGGCCTGGGCACCGGCGCGCACCTACGAGCCGGTCATGACCGAGGCCGAGCGGGAGGCGCGATATGGCGGCTGGCTCGATGCCGTCGCACGCGTGAGATCCGAACGTTCGAACCTTGCGTGAGCCTCACACAACTGTCATCAAACCATCATATCTTCGCAGGACGTTTCAGTTGAGGAGGGTGGAGGGATGGCTATCCCGGCAATCGACTACCAGCTTCTCGCCAATGCGGGCTCTCCTCCGGTGAGCTTCAAGGCGGGCGAGCTCATCTTCGCAACCGGCGACAGGGGCGACAAAATGTATGTGGTGCGCTCCGGCACGGTCGAGATCGAGCGCGACGGCAAGATTGTCGAGACCGTGACGGCTGGGGGCATTTTCGGCGAGATGGCCCTGATCGACGGCGCGCCGCGAGCCGCGACCGCGCGTGCCAAGACGGAATGCGAGGTCGCTCCCATTGCTGAAAAGAATTTCCTCTTTCTCGTGCATGAGACGCCTTATTTCGCCATCGCCGTGATGCGCTCGCTTGCCGAAAGGCTGCGGCGTTCGCCGCCGGCGTAAACCTTGAGCGTTTCCGGCGCTCGACCTCGCGCTTGCCATTGGTGCGGGCGCCAGCCATGATGGGGGAAGCAACCCCGAGCCCCCGCTAGATCATTGTCGCTGCTCGCGAATCTCGCGCTCCGCCGCCCGCGCAATATCGACGCGTCCACCTTTGGGCGGGACGCGATGGCCGGCGTCATCTCCGCCGTGGTGCAGATCGCCTATTGCATCTCGTTCGCGGCGCTCATCTTCACCGGGGATCTCGCCGGCGGCTTCCCGCTCGGCCTTGCCGGGCTGATCATGGGGACGGTGGTCACCTGCGTCGTGATCGCGGTCACCTCGACCTTCTCGCCGGTCATCGGCGGGCCCGACTCGCCGGCAGTGGCGGTGATGAGCGTGCTTGCCGCCTCGATCGCGACCGCGCTTGCGGCCAAGGGCGCGAGCACCGATCAGATCATCGTCAATGTGCTCGTCGCGCTCTCGGTCAGCACGCTGCTGACCGGAATCCTGCTCTACGGGGTCGGCGCACTTCGCCTCGGCCAGTGGCTCCGTTTCATTCCGTATCCTGTGGTCGGCGGCTTCCTCGCCGCGTCCGGCATCCTGCTCATCACCGGCGGCATGGAAGTGGTGACGCAGACCGATCTCACGCTTCTGCCGTCAAGTTGGGCGCTGCTCTACTCGAAGCTCTACGGGCCGCAGATTGTCGTCGCCATTCTGTTCGCGGCGGCGATCCCTATCGCGGCGCGATGGGTGCCCGCCTACCTTGCGCTCCCGCTCGTCTTCTTCGCCTTTCTCGTTGGACTCAACGCCGGCCTGTTCGGCGCCGTCAGCGACGCTGGCGTCCGCGGCGCGTGGTTCTTGCCGGAGCTCGGCGAGATCAAGCTGTGGTGGCCGCTCAGCGCCATGGTCGGGGACCAGGTCGATTGGCGCGTGATCGCGCAGAGCAGCGCC
>DASTKZ010000046.1:0-2011 GCA_035715445.1 Methyloceanibacter sp. | reverse complement strand
ATCAGCGCGGCGCGCGTCGGCGAGCAGAGCGAAGTGGTGTGAAACTGGGTGTAGCGCAGGCCCATATTGGCGATGCGGTCGAGCGTCGGGGTCGGGATGACGCCGCCGAAGGTGCTCGGCGCGGCGAAGCCGACATCGTCGGTGATGATGAGGAGAATGTTGGGCGCACCCTTGGGCGGCACCACTTGAGGTTGCCAATAGGGCGTCGAGTTCTGCGCGTCGAGGTTGATCGTGCCGCCGAAAGCGGCGGACGGCGGGGGAATCTGGCGCCCGTCGATCGTCGAGGTTGCGCTCGGCGACCCCGGCGTGCCCGTCACCGTTTGCGCGTTCGCAGGCCCTGCAAGCAAGAGGGCAACACCAAACGCCAACGCCACTTTACGCATCGCACCCTCCCAACAGAGGCCCGACTTTGACCCTGCTGGACCGCAACACCCTCGGGCTTCTCCGTCAAGCCTCCTGCGATTTCAGATCGGCGCGGAAGGGACTTGCCGGATAGGTGCCGAGCACCGTCACTTCGGTCGAATAGAACTGAAGCTCTTCCAAGGCGAGCTTGACCAGCCGCTCGTCGGGATGACCCTCGATATCGGCGTAGAACATGGTGGCGTTGAACGAGCCCTCGAGCTGGTAGGATTCGAGCTTGGTCATGTTCACGTTGTTGGTGGCGAAGCCGCCGAGCGCCTTGTAGAGCGCGGCGGGAACGTTGCGCACGCGAAAGACGAAGCTCGTGATGACGGGGCCGTCGCCTTTCTTGACGCGGACGGGCGAGGTCGCGAGCACGACGAAGCGCGTCGTGTTGTGCTCGGCATCCTCGATATCGGCGCGTGCGATCTTGAGCCCGTAAATCTCGGCGGCGAGCTTTGACGCGATCACGGCCGCGCTGCGGTCGCCCGAGTCGCGCAAATGGCGGGCGGCGCCGGCCGTATCGGCCTCGGCGACGGGCTTCAGTTTCAGCGCGCGGATAACGTCGCGGCATTGGCCGAGCGCCATGATGTGGCTGTGCACCGTTTTCAGTTGCGGGAGCTTGACGCCTGGAAGCGTGAGGAGCTGGTGCCGCACCCGCTCGAAATGCTCGGCGACGATGTGAAGCCCCGAATGCGGCAGCAGGTGATGAATGTCGGCGACGCGACCCGCGACCGAATTCTCGATGGGGATCATGGCGAGCTTGGCGCGGCGCGTTTTGACCGCGGCGAGCGCGTCCTCGAAGGTGGGACAGGCGAGCGCCTCCATGCGCGGATAGGCGTCGAGCGCCGCAAGATGCGAGTTGGCGCCGGGCTCGCCCTGGAAGGCGATTCTGTCTGAGCGCGTCTTGGCCATGGTCGTTAGGGAAGCGGGCGAAATCTAAGGGCGAGGACGAAGCAATTTGCGCGCCCGGTCAAGGTCGGGCGGAGTATCGACACCGAGCGGGACAGTGTCAACGAGCCCGACATGGATCGACATTTCAGCCTCGAGCGCCCTGAGCTGCTCGAGTTTCTCTCTCCGTTCGAGCGGCGAAGGCGGCAGCGAGACGAAGCGTTCGAGCGCTGATCGCGAATAGGCGTAGAGGCCGATATGGTGATAGAGCGGCCCCTCGCCGTAGGGCGCGGTCGCCCGCGTGAAGTAGAGCGCGCGCAGCGTCGAGCCGCGCGCGAGCGGGGTGCCGATGACCTTCACCACGTTCGGATCGGTGCGCTCTTCCTCGCGCACGATTGCCGCGGCGATGGTGCCGATATCGGCGTCGCCTTCCGCCCGCGCGTCAAGACAGGCGTGGACGAGCGCGGGATCGAGCGTCGGCAGGTCGCCTTGCAGATTGACGATCGTTTCAAGCCGGCCCTTAGGGTCGTAGCGGAGGACGGCCTCGAAGACGCGGTCGGATCCGCTCGCGTGATCGGGGCGCGTGAGGAGCGATTCGCCGCCGGCCTTGGTCACGGCATCGCGGACCTCGGCGGCGTCGGTTGCGACCACGACCGGGCCGCAATCGGCCTCGACGGCCCGGCGCCAGACATGCACGATCATCGGCTCGCCGGCGATATCC
>DASTKZ010000045.1:0-11217 GCA_035715445.1 Methyloceanibacter sp. | reverse complement strand
CCTCGTTTCCGTGCTGTGGCTTGCCGGCGCCTATAGTCTCGCCTTCAACGCCGGTGGCCCCTATATCGGCGATCTCGCCAAGGTGTTCCTCATCGGCATTCCGCGCGATCAGGTGGCGTCGGGCACGACGCTTCCCGAGACCGTATTCTTCATGTTCCAGATGACCTTTGCCATCATCACTCCCGCGCTCATTGTCGGCGCCTTTGTCGAGCGCATGCGCTTTAGCGCGGTCATGCTGTTCACCCTGTTCTGGCTCCTTTTGGTCTATGTCCCCGTGGCGCATTGGGTCTGGGGCGGGGGCTGGCTCGCTTCCATGGGCGTGCGCGATTTCGCCGGGGGTTTAGTGGTGCATCTCACCGCGGGCATCTCCGCCCTTGTCCTTGCCGTCCTGCTCGGGCCGCGACTTGGCTTTCCCGAAGATGTGAAACCGCCGCACGCGCCGTGGATGACGATGGCGGGGGCCAGCATGCTGTGGGTCGGATGGTTCGGCTTCAATGCCGGGAGCGCCTTGACGGCCGGGGCGGACGCCGGAATGGCCATGACCGTGACGCATATCTCCGCGGCCACGGCAACGCTTGTCTGGATCGTCATCGAATGGTGCAAATTCGGCAAGCCGAGCGTGGTTGGCGCGGTGACGGGAGCGGTCGCAGGCCTCGCCACGATCACGCCCGCCTCGGGCTATGTCGGCCCCGGCGCCGCGCTCGTCATCGGCTTTGCCGGCGGCACGATCTGCTATTTCATGGTGGGCGTGGTGAAGCGGCGCTTCAAGATAGACGACTCCCTCGACGTGTTTGCCGTGCACGGCGTCGGGGGCGCGACCGGCGTCCTGCTCACCGCCGTCTTTATGGACGCGGCGTTTGGCGGCGTCGGATTTCCCGAGGGCGGGAGCATGGGCGCACAGGCGGGTATTCAGATCACCGGCATCGTTGCGACCCTGCTCTGGTCTCTCGTGGTAAGCTTCGCCATCGCCAAGGCGGTCCAGGCCCTGACCGGCTTGCGGGTTAGCGCCGAGACCGAGGAGCAAGGCCTCGACGCCAGGGTTCACGGCGAGCGCGCCTACAATATGTGACGGCAAGCGAGCGGGATGTGACGGGAAGCGAGCGGGGACGAGCATCATGAAATACATCATCGCAGTCATTCAGCCGCACCGGCTCGACGCGGTGCGCGAGGCGCTTGGCGGCCTCGGCGTGCAGGGTTTGACCGTAAGCGAGGTGCGCGGCTTCGGGCGGCAGAAGGGCCAGACCGAGATCTATCGCGGCGCCGAATACGTCATGCATTACGTTCCGAAGGTGAAGCTCGAGATTGCCGTGGACGACGCGATCGCGGATGCTGTCGTCGAAGCGGTGGGGGCCGCCGCGCGCACCGGGCGCATCGGCGACGGCAAGGTATTCGTGCTCGATCTCGAAGGAGCAATGCGGGTACGGACCGGCGAAATGGGCGCCGACGCCTTGTAGGTGGCGCTGCCGTGGACTTCAGCCGCTATTTCAACCTAGTCCTTCAGACGCGCGAAGGGCAGGTCGAGCTGTGGCAGCTGGTCCGCAACTTCTCGAAGTGGTTCTTCGAACTCCTGCGCAATTTCGTCCTGGTCGGAGGCTTGAAGTATTTCTACGAGAAGTCGGGCAGCGCGGTCCTGTTCTATCTGCATGAGCTCGCGCTGGTGGTGCTCTTCTTCTATTGCCTGTCCTACGCCGACCAATGGTACGTCAATCTGTTCGGCTTTCTTGAGGATAAGCGGCGCGCCCATTGGCTGAACCGGGCCGTCAATTTCGGCATCGCGGTCGCGCTCTTCTTCGCGATCCGATGGGGCGTCTCGGTGATCGTCGCCGAAATTTCCCACGCTCAGGTCTGAGGTTGTGCGATTCTGCCAGGTCGCGGGGTGGGCAGGCGATTTTCCGCCTTAAAAGCCCCGGGAACAGCGCCTATATCAAGGCGGCTGGGGGCAAGGCCTATTGGAACCGGGCCGAAGAGGTGTCCCGTCGATGCTGCACGACATGCCGAAAAGCCGAAGCACCGCCCTTGTCGCCGATCCGGAAGACGCCATCGCCGCCGTCGCCGGCAGGCGCGCGGGAGTCTCGCCCGCCAAGACCTCGCGCCGGTCGCGGCCGGCCCGGGTCAAGATGGTCAAGCAGAGCGCGCTCGGCGCGCTGCTCCGGCCGGTCGGGATTTCGATTGCGCTCATCCTTTCCGCCTATGCGCTCGTCTCGCTCGGCACGACCTTCTACCGCAGCTATTACCGCCATCTCGACCACACCGCGCCGGTGCACGCCGACAAGAGCGCGTTCGATATCTTCTTCGGCGATAAGAGCCTGCCGCCTGACGCCGTCGATCTCGTCATCAGGGACGTGGACGGCAGTCTGCGCAAGGTCGTCGCGAGCAAGTCCGAGGCCGACAAATTCGTCAACGAAACGATCCTGATGCTCGAAGACGAGCGGGCGCGCATCAAGCAGGTGGCGCGCGAGGATCTCGACCGCAGCTTCGCGCTCGCCTTTCAGGATCGCGAGCAGGCGATTTCCGCCTACGCCGATTGGTATTTCGAGTGGAAGCGCTCCTATGTCGTGCTGAAGGAGACCGTCGTCTCCGCCATCACGCGCTTCTTCGAGGCCGGCAAATACGAGTCCGTCAACGAGGCGATCGAGGCCGACATCAAGGACTATTTCCTGACCAACTACAAAGACCAGGTGCTGAAGCCGGAGCTCCGCGACTTGACCCTCACCAAGGGCGTCGAGCAGGCGGTGCGCCATGCCCATGACAGCTACCGCCGGGTGATCGCCAATGGCGATATGCGGCTCCAGCTGTTCCTGGCCGAGCACACGAGCCATCTCGAGGATATTCCGGCCGCGACGCCCATGAGCAAGGTCAAGCTCGATTGGGACGCGCAGAAATGGAAGGCGCCGACCTACCTGATGGAGGATCGCGCTTTCGACGGCGTGGTCGGGGTCGGTACGGCGGCCGCGGGAGGCACGGTCGGGGCGCTCGCGCTCGGTCCCGCCATCAACACCGTTCTCGCGCGGAGCTTCGGTCATTTGTCAAGCCGCGTCGCCACCTCGCTCGGGACGCGAATTGCCTTCGCCCAGCAGGGGGCCATCGCCGGGACGGTCGCCCAGCCGGTCGGCGGCCAGGTGGTCGGCGCCGCGATCGGCATCATGATCGGCGCGGCCGTGGATTACCTCGCCAACGCCACCAACGAGGCTATCAACCGCGAGAGCTTCGTCGCCGCCAACGAGGAGGCCCTCGACGCCACCATCGCCACCTGGAAGGCGGGGCTAGAGGCCAATATCGACACGGCCATCGACAAATGGTTCGACGATGCCAGGGCCGCGGTCGTTCTCGCCTCGCGATAGGTCAGAGAATTTCATTCGCATTTCCGCCCCTTAGCGCGTTATGCTGAGGCCAAGGGCCAAGGGATCACGGGGATGGATGAGAGCGTGAAAAACTTGGCGCGCCCGGCCGCTTCGCGGTCGTTGCGCGAGGCCATCCGTAAGGCGCGCGTGGACGAGGCCGAACGCCTCCACCGCTCCGCCGACCGGCGCGACGGCGAGATTGCCCGGCTCGAGCTGCTGAAGGCCGAGCTCGAAGCCGTATTCGTCGAGCTACCCCAGCATGATGACCGCTTCAATCTCGTGCTCGTGCCGAGCCGCCCGGCGCGGCTGTGGATCGATCTCTTCACCTATGCCGCAGTGGACGATGCCTCGGGCACCTATCTCTTCGTACGCAATAGCGAGAGCGGCCGCCGTACGCTGTTCAGCGCAAACAACGTCGCCGATATCGCCGACCGCATCACCCGCTACATGGCGCAAGAGATCGTGCGGCGCGAGCGGCAGGAATCGGCGCTTGCCGAGAGCGGCCGCGTGGTCGCGTCAAGCGGAGAGCCTAGGGCCTCGATCACCCCGGTCTGGGTCGTGATCGGAGCGTTTGCCATCGGCATTCTCACAGGCGCGGTCGGTTTGTTCGTGGCGGCGCTGCTTAGCTCGCCTTAAGCACGCGCCGCTCGCATTCGACAACTTGGCCATCGCCGACGGCGCGTCCCACCATCTCCACCTGCCAGCCGGCGCCCGTCCGCGCGATCGTATAGGCGTTGTAGCGCGCCGCGGGGATGCGGCCCTCCACCGCCTCCGACGCCGACGGTACGCCGACGATAAGCGCCGTTCCCGTCGCGGTCGGCAATTCATGCACGGACTGCGCGTGACTATGGCCGTGCAGGACGAGCTCGGCGCCATGCTGCCTCAGGACGCGCGTGAACTTGCCGGCGTCGCGCAGGCCGCGATGCCAGCCGGCCTGGTGGCGCAACGGCGGGTGGTGGATCAGAACGACGCGAAAGAGGCCCGCGCGGGCAAGCTCATCGAGCGCGGCGCCAAGAAAATCCCGCTGAAGCGAGCCGATCTTGCCCGCGGCGATGAACGGCATGGTGGGAATGGCGGAGGAGGTGGCGACGATCGCGACATTGCCGAAACGGCGCACGAATGGAAAGAGCGTGTCCGGCGTCGGAAACAGCGCCGCGCCCGCCTCGTTCGCTTCCATGAAGGGCTGCCAGTGATAGGTGCCGAGCTCCGGGTGAAGCCGCACATAGGCGTCGTGATTGCCGGGGATGGCGGTGACGCGGTGCGGCGGCCCGAGGCGTTTGAGCCATTCAGCCGCTCGCACGAATTCTTCCGGCAGGCCGAGATTGACGAGATCGCCGGTCACGGCAATGTGGTCGGGCGCCTGCTCGGCCACGTCGGTCGTGATGAGGTCGAGGATCTCGCGCCGGTGCACGAATTTCCTCCCGCGATGCCAATTGACGTAGCCGAGCACGCGCTTGCTCATCAGCTCGCGGCGTTTGACCCGAGGCATTGGGCTCAAATGGATGTCGGAAAGGTGGGCGAGGGTGAACACGGGCTCTAACGAAGGTGGGGCAGGGGGTCTCCTGCCGCTACACTAAAGGGGAGCAGGCAGCAACAGGTAGCGTCATCCTGAGGTGCGAGCGCAGCGAGCCTCGAAGGATGACGGTTTCACGCTGCATCCTTAAAGGGCCGCTTCGCGGCCGTATAGCATGAGGGAGAGCTTTCTTTTGTCATCGTCCGCGAAGGCGGACATCCAGTCACCCCTGTCGGTCCTATTTTGCAGCCCGCTGGTTGCTGGATGCCCGCCTACGCGGGCATGGCAGCGCTGGCGCGCGTTCCTCTCCCCGAGGGGAGCGTCAACGTTCAACTGAACGGCGGCGTGGCCTGGGGGCTTAACGAGGACCTCGCCGGCGGCAGGGTCGGCGTTCGCGTCGGCTGGTAGCGCAGGAATCGAGGGCAACGCAAAAGGGGGGAGCGGCGCGGGCAAAATCGGATTGATGCGGCGCGCCGCGTCCCTCCCTATAATGCCCGCATGCGATCGATCGCCGGTGACCAAGTCCAAGTTGGCCACGCAGAACCCGGCCGCGCAAAAACCCGTAGCGCAGAAGGCCAAACCGGCCGCGCCGCAGGTGGTCATGCCCGATGCGGAGAAGA
This sequence comes from Methyloceanibacter sp., assembly GCA_035715445.1. Classification (GTDB taxonomy): domain Bacteria; phylum Pseudomonadota; class Alphaproteobacteria; order Rhizobiales; family Methyloligellaceae; genus Methyloceanibacter. The sequence goes on along the minus strand of DASTKZ010000045.1, from coordinate 5,743 downwards.
TCGTGCTTCTACTCCGCACCACGCTCCTCACGCTCAACGACGCGATGCAGACCGGAAACTTCACGGTGCTGCGCGACATGGGCGCGCCCGGCTTCCGCGACGCCAACACAGCCGCGCGGCTGGCGCAGTCCTTCGCCGATCTCGGCTCGAAGGGCATCGACCTTTCGCCGACCAACGTCATCGCGCCGCAATTGACCGAACCGCCCGGTCTCGATCAAACGAAGGGCATGCTGCGTCTCAAGGGGTACTTCCCCAGCCAGCCGGTGCAAATCAATTTCGAGATGTTGTTTCAGGCGGTCGACGGCCGCTGGCGTTTGTTCGGGTTGTCGGTGCAACCGGGGCCGGCAGTGCGGCGCAATCGGCGCCGGCGGCTCAGAACGCGCCTCAGTCCGGCCCCGCACAATAGTCGCGATGGGGTCGTGAAGCGCGTGCCGGCAAGAGCGAAACCAAGCCTGCTCGGCCGGCTCAGGCCGAATCGCCTTTTGACCGCCATGTTCCGCCCGATCTGGCGCATGCGGCGCGGCATGACGCTCGGCGCGCAAGGCGCAGTCATCGACGGCGAGGGCCGCGTTCTCCTCGTGCGCCACGGCTACCGGCCCGGCTGGTGGTTTCCGGGGGGCGGCGTCGAGTGGGGCGAGACGCTCGTCGCGGCGCTCGCCCGCGAGCTCGAAGAAGAAGTGGGCGTGACGCTGACCGGCGCACCCGAGCTGCACGGCATCTTCTCCAATTTCGCGAGCTTCCCCGGCGACCATATCGCCGTGTTCGTGGTTCGCCACTGGACGCGCAGCGAAGGTTACCGCAAGCGCGGCGAGATCGCCGAAGCGCGCATGTTCACGCAAGGAGAGCTGCCGGAGCGCATCGATGCCGGCACGCGGGCGCGGCTTGCCGAAATTTTCGACGGCAAAACGACCTGCGACGTTTGGTGAGTCCCCCTGATGCCCGCTTGCGCGGGCATGACAGATGAGTATGGTTCGCTACTGGCTTCGCTGAAGAAGGATATCGCTACTGGCCGGTGGCGAGCTTCTTGGCGATCTTGGCCACGTGGTGGCCCTGGAAGCTCGCGAGGTTCAACTCCTTCTGCGAGGGCAGGCGCGAGCCGTCGGGAGCGGCGATGGTGCCGGCGCCGTAGGGCGAACTGCCCCGGACCTCGCTGATGTCGGGAAGGTCGGGCGCGGAATAGGGAAGCCCGACCACGACCATGCCGTGATGCAGAAGCGTCCAATGGAACGAGACGATGGTGGTCTCGTTGCCGCCGCCGGTCGAGGTCGAGGTGAAGACGCTTCCGACCTTGCCGATCAGCGCCCCGGAGACCCAGAGCGGTCCGGTCTGGTCGAGAAAGTTCCGCATTTGCGAGGTCATGTTGCCGAAGCGCGTCGGCGTGCCGAAGACGATGCCGTCATAGTCGGCGAGTTCCTGCGGGTCGGCGATAGGGGCCGGCTGATCCGCCTTCATGCCGGCGGCGCGCATCACCTCTTCGGGCATCAACTCGGGCACGCGCTTGACGCTGACTTGCACGCCGTCAACGGCGCGCCCGCCATGCGCCACGGCATAAGCCAAGGTCTCGGTGTGTCCGTATGAAGAATGATAAAGAACGAGCAGTCGCGTGTCGGCCATTATTCTCCCCGCTTACCTCATCACGAGGCGCCGCTCAACCGTCCTCCTCGCCGGCGCATAATGCAGCAGATTCAAGCATGTGACGAGAGCGGATCGCGCCCATGGCGAATGCCGAGTTTGCCTGCCCAAGGCAGGAGAACACGGGGAAGGCGACGCTTTACCCACGCCCGCGACCGTGATAGAGGACGCGCCGCCATGTGGACCCGGATCGGCCAAACCACGCTTCCCCGACGACGAAGGCATGCGCGTTCGCGCGCCGCTTAGCTCCTCGCCGCCGGCACTTCTCCGTTCGCTTTAGTTATCCCGCCGCGGATTGAGGGTTCGTCTCTCCATCAGCCTCTCTGGGATATCGCTCTCATGACTTCGGGAAAATTCGAAATTCGCCACGAAAGCGATGGCGATGCGCCGCTTCTGTCACAGCTCGCGGCCGAAGCATTCGGCCCCGGCCGCTTTGCCCGCAGCGCCTACCGGGTGCGCGAAGGCATCGCGCCTGTTGCCGGGCTTTCACTCTCCGGGGTGCTCGACGGACGCTTGATCGGCGGCATCCGTTTCACCGCCATTAGCATCGGGGTCGGGGAGGGCGGTCTTCTGCTTGGACCGCTCATTGTCGATCCCGCCGTTGCGGGCAGGGGATTCGGCAAGGCCTTGGTCGAGGAGGGGCTGGCGCGCGCGCGCAGCGAAGGTTTTTCCTTGGTGCTGCTTGTCGGCGACATGCCCTATTACGGAAGGTTCGGCTTCAAACCCGTGCCGCCGGCGCGGATCACCCTGCCGGGCCCGGTCGATCCCGCGCGGCTTCTCTATGTCGAGCTTGTGCCCGGAGCGATCGAGAGCGCAGCCGGTTCGGTCAAAGGCTATGCGCGTCAGTGACCTTCGCGGAACCAGGTTGCGGCCAGGAACCCGAGGAGGAGACCGAGCGCAAGCAGTCCCGAGAAGAGTGGGAACAGGCGGACGCCCTTGACGTGATAAGCGTCGCGCTTGTGCAAGCCGATCCAATCATCGCCATGCATCACCTGCCCGCTGCGAAGCATCACGAGGCGCGGGAGCTTGGCGGCCTCGGCCTCGTTACGTCCGAGCCAGAAGGCGCCGCCGCCCGTTTCTTCGAGAAGCGGTGACAGCAGATCGGCTGTGGCGGTCACGGCCGAAAGCTCGTGCGTATTGGCATTGCCGACAGTGACGACGTTGGCAAGATTTCCCGAATTGACGCGATAGACGCCTTGCTCGGTGACGTTGACGGCCTTGCGCCACAGCCCGCGCTCGCCCTTGTCGAGGGTGACGACTTCCTCCTTGCCCGAGGGCGAGGTGATGGTGACGTCTTCGATCTCGTCCTTGATCGAGTGCCGTTCGATCGACACCGTCTGGCCCCGGCTCGTCGCTTTCAACGTCTCTTCCTCGAGATCGGGCTCCTTCATCAGCCAGTGCGCGAGCCGGCGCAGGAGGTCGGTGTAGGGTCCGCCGCCGTCATAGCCGCGCGCCCAGAGCCAGGTATGGTCGGAGAGCAGGAGCGCGACGCGACCCTCGCCGCGCTGGCCGATGACGAGAAGCGGCTTGTCCTCGGCGCCCCGCATGAGCACTTCGGCTTGGCGCGGATCGGCCTCGACCACGCGGAACCAGCGCCCCCAGGACGGCGTGTCGCCGGAAGCGCCGGGCAAGTCGCTGGTGACGGGGTGCTTCTCGCCAAGCTCCGAGAGCTTCGGCTTGAACGGCTCTTCGACCACGCGCCCGGTCGGAACGGCGGGAAGGATCTGACCGAGCGGCGTGCGGTAGAGGCTGAGCGGGGAGGCGTAATCGTCGCCGGCCGAGACCAGCACCGCGCCGCCCTTCTCGACATAGCGGGCGACGTTCTCGAGATAGAGCAAAGGCAGCACGCCCCGCCGCTGGTAACGGTCGAAGATGATGAGATCGAACTGGTCGAGCTTTTCCTGGAACAGCTCGCGGGTCGGAAAGGCGATCAGCGAGAGTTGATTGATCGGCGTGCCGTCCTGCTTCTCGGGCGGGCGCAAAATCGTGAAATGAACCAGGTCCACCGCGGCGTCGGATTTCAGCATGTTGCGCCAGGTCCGCTCGCCGGCATGCGGTTCGCCCGAGACGAGCAGCACGCGCAGGTTTTCGCGCACGCCTTCGACCGTCAGCACGGCGCGATTGTTAACGGTCGTTATCTCGCCTTTGGCGGGCTCGGCTTCGATTTCGACGATGTTTGGCCCGGCGTGCTCGATGTTGACCGGGATTTCGATCTTGTCGCCGAGACGCACGCTCTGCGTCGCGGGCGGCTGGCCCTGATTGGTGACGGTAAGCTTGACCGTTTCGCCCGGCTGCGCCGCAGCCGTATCGGTGACCTTGACCTCAATGTTCTGGCTGCTGCCGACGATGCCAAAACGGGGCGCGCTTAAGACCTCGAGCCTGCGGTCGAATTCGCCTTGCTTGCCGGTTAGAAGCGCATGCACCGGCGCCGTGAAACCGAGCCCCGCCGCGGAGGCCGGCACGTCATGCACTTCGCCGTCGGTAATCATGACCACGCCCGCGAGCCGGTCGGGAGGAACGTCCGAAAGCGCCTGGGTAAGATCTGTGAAGAGCATGGTGCCGTCGCGCTCGTTGTCGGTCGAGGTCGAGGTCGAGCGCACCAAGCGCATGTCGAGATTGGGAATCGCCTTGAGCTTCTCCTCCAAGTCCTTGCGGACTTGCTCGGTGCGCGCGGTACGCCCCGCGATCTCCTGGCTTTGGCTCTCGTCGACGACGACCGCAACCACATCGTTGAGAGGCTCGCGCTCTTCCTGCTTGAGCTGCGGGTTGGCGATGGCGAGCAGCAGAAGCGCATAACTTATGAGGCGCAGCACGGCGCCCCGGCGCAAACGCCAGAATAGGACCACGAGCAGAACGGCGCCAAGCGCGGCCAGTCCCCCCAAAACGGGCCATGACACCAACGGCATGAACTCGATCGACCAGCTCATGGCGTCACTCTCCCAAGCGCTCGAGCAGGGCAGGGACGTGCACCTGATCGGCCTTGTAGTTGCCGGTGAGCGCGTACATGACGATGTTGACGCCGGCGCGGAACGCCATCTCGCGCTGAACCTCGCCACCGGGGACGGCCGGATAGATCGGCCGGTTGCCCTCGTCGAGCGCCCAGGCCCCGGCGAGATCGTTGGAGGTGATGACGATCGAGCTTACGCCATCGGTGCGGCGCGAGCGCTCGCTGCGCTCGACCTCGTCGGCGGGCTCGGCCTCGACCCAGAGCGAGCCGCCGTCCCATCGTCCGGGAAAGCTTCGCATCAAATAAAATGACTTGGTCAGGACGTGACTGTCGGGCACCGCCTCCAGAGGCGGAATGTCGAGCTGACCGATCAGGCGGGTGAGCGCCGCACCTTGCGCGCCGTCGGCCGAGACGCCCGTGCCATGATCGCGCGTGTCGAAGACGATGAGGCCGCCTTGCTTCATGAAGGCATCGACCTTGGCGAGCGTCGCGTCGGAGAGCGGGCTCGCATCCTCGCGCACCGGCCAATAGAGAACCGGGAAGAAGGCGAGTTCGTCTTTGTCGATATCGACGCCCATGGGTTCGGCGGGCTCGAGGGCGGTGCGCGCGCGCAAGACCTTGCTCAATCCGGCAAGGCCTTCCTCGCTCGTGCGGTCGATCTCGGGATCGCCGGTGATGACGTAAGCGAGCCGGGTATGCAGGGCCGCCTTGCTCGCGAAATCGTCCGTCGGAGCGGCAGGCGTCTCGCCGGCGGCCGCTTCGCCGGCCGCCTGCGCCCGGACATGCGCCGGCGAAGAGGAGAGAAGCGGCGCGGCGAGGAGGATCGTCACGCTCGCGGCGACGGCCCGGCGGCGGAATCGCAAGCCGCCGCTCAGCACGAGCACGGCGAGGATATCGGCGAGAAAGAGCGCGACGGCGGCAAGATAGAACCAAGGCTCGAGCGCCATCGGCTTCTTCAAGATGTAGCCGCTGACGGTGTTCGACCCTTCGATCTTGCCGATCGGGGTGAGCGCGGTCCCGGTGGTGATGAGGTTGAGCGCGCGGGCCGCGCCCGAGGGACCGTAATATCCGGGCGGATGGTCGGGGCCCGGCACTGTGCTATCGACCTTTTCCGCCGCAAGCGGCACAGCGCGAAGCGGCGGGGCCGTCAACTGGCCGAAGCCA
>DASTKZ010000044.1:0-2922 GCA_035715445.1 Methyloceanibacter sp. | reverse complement strand
TGGCGGTGGCGAGCGCCGCGACGGTGTCGGCGCTCAAGCCCAGCGCCTTGCCCACTTCGCGCACGGCAAGCCGCCCGCGATAACAGATGACGGTGGCGGCAAGCCCGGCGCGGTCGCGGCCGTAGCGGGCATAGATATATTTAATCACCTCCTCGCGCCGCTCGTGCTCGAAATCGACGTCGATGTCCGGCGGCTCTTTCCGCTCTGGCGAGACGAAGCGCTCGAACAGGAGATCGATCTCGGTCGGATCGACATTGGTGACGGCGAGGCAGTAGCAGACGGCGGAGTTGGCGGCCGAGCCGCGACCCTGGCAAAGGATGCCCAGGCTTCGCGCGTAACGGACAATGTCGTGCACGGTGAGGAAATAGGGCGCGTAAGAGAGCTCGGCGATCAGCGCGAGTTCCTTGACGAGCGTGTTGCGGACTTTATCGGGGAGGCCGTTTGGGTAACGCCAGGCCGCTCCGTCCCAGGTCAGATCTTCAAGGTGGGATTGCGGGGTTTTCCCTTCGGGAACCGGTTCGTCGGGATATTCGTATTTCAGTTCGTCGAGCGAGAAGGCGCAGGCTTGGGCGATCTCGACGCCGCGGCGAAGCGCATCCTCATGGCCGGCGAAGAGCAGCGCCATCTCCTTCGCCGATTTGATATGCCGCTCGGCATTGGCTTCGAGGCGGAGGCCGGCCTCGGCAATGGTGCATTTCTCGCGAATGCAGGTGAGCACGTCCTGAAGAGCGCGGCGGTGAGGGGCGTGATAGAGCACGGCATTGGTGGCGACGAGCGGGATGCCCGCGCGCCTTCCGAGTTCGGCGAGTGCTGCGATGCGGGCGCGATCGTCGCCGCGATAGCCATGCCGCGCCGCGAGATAGAGGGGCGTTTTTTCGCCGAGCGCGTGCTTGATGCGGCGAAGCTGGACTTCGAGGTTTCCTTTGTCATGCCCGCGAAGGCGGGCATCCAGTAGCTCCTGACCTTCATTAGCGAGATGTCCGAGGTTACTGGATCGCCCGGCCAAGCCGGGCGATGACATCGGGGAGGGGACAAGAAAGACGTCGGGAGGCAGAACGATGAAGATCAGGCCCTCGGCATGGGAGGCGACATCGTCGAGGAAGAGCGTGCATTGCCCTTTCTCGGCGCGGCGCTGACCGAGCGTCAGAAGCCGGCAGAGCCGGCCGTAAGCCGCCCGATCGGTCGGATAGGCGAGCAGGCTTGGCGCATCCTGTAGATCGAGCCTGACGCCGACGATAAATTTGATGCCGGCTTCCTTGGCGGCGATATGCGCGCGCACCGCCCCTGCAAGCGTGTTGCGGTCGGTGACGGCGATGGCCGCGAGGTCCAAGGCCTTCGCCGTCGCCACCAGTTCTTCGGGATGAGAACCGCCGGCGAGAAAGGTGAAATTGGTGGTGACCTCGAGCTCGGTGTAGCTTGGCATGACGAAGTCACCCGAAGACGCCGTGCAAATACCAGGAAGGAGGGCCGAGCTCGGCCTCCTGATAGAGGCCTTCGCGGAACACCCAGTAGCGATGCCCGTCTTCGTCTTCGATGCGGTAATAGTCGCGCGGCCGCGCCGTTTGTGCCGAGGGAAGCACAGCCTCTGCTGTCCGAACCAAACCACGCCACCATTCCGGCGCGATGCGCTCAGGCCCTTCGGACTTGACCACGCGGTGCGTCACGCGCCGCCAGGTGAAGCGCGCCGGAGGGCCTTCGGGGATTTCGGCGAGCACGGTCAGAGGCTCTGGCGTTGTGAAGAGAAGAGGCGGGCGTTGCGGCTTGCGCCGGATAGGCTGAGGCCAGGGCGAAGGCCCGGCAAAGGCGTTTTTCAAACCTTGCGCGAGTTCAGGCAGATGACTTGCGCGAGGCACGAGGCGTCGCACCGCGCGCGATCCTAAGCGATTGATCAGGCGGTCGATCAGGGTTTCCGGCCGCGCTTTCCCGTTCGCTTCGGCGAGATCGGTTTGGGCGGGAGGAAGCGCCTCGGTGACGAGCGCCGCAAGCGACATGAAGTCCACGCCGAAGCCAAGGTCGAGGGCCTCGATCCTCTCCTTGAAGAGACGAAAGAGATGCGCCGGCTCGCGCGAAGGGGCGCTTAAGCCCGCCTCGATCACCGCCGAGGAGCCGTCGGCGCGAGCCACCCAAAGGGCAAGGCGCCGGCAGCCGTGCTCGGCGCGGACGAGCTTATCGCACAGCATTCGCGCCAGACGCTCGATGCCCGCCAAGACGCCGTCATGAGTGACGATCGGCTCCGGCAACGGCAGCCGCGCCGCGAAATCGGGCAGAGGGAGAAGCGGGACACGCGGCTCCTCGCGGTTCCCGAGCGCTTGATCGAGACGAAGCAGAACGGCCTCGGCCGTCTCCATGGCATGGAACCGCCGTTCGAGGCTCGCGCGCGGCAGATCGTAGAGCTGGCCGATGCGCTTCAAGCCGAGCCGCCGCAAGAGACGAGTGATCTCGGGCGCAAGACGCAAAGCCTCGACCGGCAAAGGCGCAAGCGCGGGTCCGATCTCTCCATCGGGAACGATAACGGGAGATCGGTGCGCGAAACGGGAAAGCGCATGCGCGCCCCCCCAGGTCTCGGCAAGAGCAAGCCGCGCGGTGAAACCTGCGTGGGACAACCGCCGCGCCAGATCGGCAAGAAGCGCGCTCTCGCCGCCGAAAAGATGGGGCACGCCGCTCACGTCGAGCCAAAGCCCGTCGGCGCCATCGAGATTGAGCGTGGGGCTGTAGCGGCACGACGCCCAGCGGGCGAGATCGCGCAGCGCCGCTTCGTCCTTCTTGGGCGCTGCGGGCAGGGTGAGAAGGCGCGGACAGATGGCGCGGGCATCGGCAAGGCAAAGACCGGCGGAAAGGCCCTCGCTCGCGCCCGCTTCGTTGAGCGCGGTGACGAACAGCCCCCGCTCCTCGTTGCCGATCAGCGCCAGAGGCCGGTCAACG
>DASTKZ010000043.1:0-2346 GCA_035715445.1 Methyloceanibacter sp. | reverse complement strand
CAGCCAAGACGCTGTTCGAGTTCACTGCTTATCTCAAGGCCAATCCCGGCAAGGTCAACATGGGCTCGGCCGGCATCGGAGGCTCGCCCCATGTCTGCGGCGAGCTGTTCCAGCTGATGACCGGAACCAAAATGGTTCACGTCCCGTATCGAGGCAATCACATGCCCGATTTGCTCGCCGGACAGATACAGGTGTTTTTCAATCCGATCGCGCAGGCGCTGCCGCTGATCCGCGAAGGGAAGCTGCGCGCCCTGGGGGTGACCACCGCGCAGCGCACGGCGGCGCTGCCGGACGTGCCGGCCATCGGCGAGTTGGTGACGGGCTACGATGCGTTCGGCTGGTATGGACTCGGCGCCCCCGCCAAGACGCCGCCCGAGATCATGAAGACGCTCAGCGATGCGACGAACGAGGCACTCGCCAATCCCATGGTGAAGGAGCGATTGTCCCAGTTGGGCGTCGAGCCTATGCCGTTGACTGCGGACGGGTTCGCAAAACACATCGCTGAAGAAGTCGACAAGTGGGGCAAGGTGATCAAGGCTCAGGGCATCGAGGTGTACTGATTCCCGGCCGCCCATTGTCTGCAAGGGGTCATTCGCATCGAATTGGCCGTCGGCCGAGAGTCCGCTCATCCCCACATTCCGGACATCTTGGGCACACGGCTCATTCGACGCGATGTGCCACAACCTGCCGTGAGCAGACGCAGCAATCTGAGTGTGTAGAAGGTGACCTACTCGATCACCTCGTCGGCGCGAGCGAGCGGCGTCGGCGGCACTTCGAGGCCGAGCCCTCTGGCTGTCTTGAGATTGATGACTAGATCGAAACGCGTGGGCTGGTCTACCGGACCATCTCATTGGGGAAGCAGAAAACTCTTCTTTCCAATCCGACGTCTTGCCAACCATGGTCGGCCCCTCCAAAGCCGACCATCCATGAGTCACAGGCGGGTCTCGGCTCGAATAGGGCGAGCATCCTGCGTCAGCCCATAGACAACACGGTGAACGATGGTTCTTCACCCGGCCGGACGGGAGGCAGAACGCAGCGAATTAAAGCGCGCCCTCTGTTCATCGCTCAGCGAATTGTAGAATTTCACGAGCGCGGGTCCCACGGTCTTCACTGCGCCAAGCGTGGCGTCGAGCCGCTTCTCCATCGCCTCGACCCGACCCGTGGGGGTCAGCGTTTGGTAGCTCGGGCAACTGACCTTAAGGCCTTCCGCCGCCTTGACGGAGGCATCCTTCAATTCGTCGAGCGCGGGCCGCTGCGCCGGCGTGGGCTGGACCGCCTGGCCGATGCGGTCGATCGGCAGATCGGTGGCGCCGGGCGACCTCTCATCGCAGAACTTCGTGAGATCGCGCCGGTCCTTGCCGGCGGCGTCGGCATCACCCGCCGGCGCGATGGCGTTGAAGCGCGCCTTCTGCTCGTCGCTGAGCGATTTATAGAAGCGCTCGAGCGCCGGGCGCACGGTCTGCACGGCGGCAAGCATGACCTGCAGCCGGCTCTCCATCGCCGCGAGCCGTCCGATCGGGATGCTCGGCAGGTCCTGCGGGCAGGCGGACTGGAGCATCTCAATGGCTTTGGCGCTTGCGGCCTTTAATTCATCGAGCGCCGGGCGCTGCGCATCAGTCGGCTGCACCACCTCGGAAATGCGCTCGATCGGCCAGTCCGTTAGTTCCGGCGCCTGGTTGCTGCAAACTTCGGCGGCGCGCCGGCCGGGGCCGTTTGTGGTCGCCGCATATCGCCCGGAACTCACGCCATAGCGCCTGTAGCTTACGCCGCGGCCGCTTCTGCCAGGGACGCCATAGGGGTCGTAATAGGCGTAAGGACCGTAGATGCCGTAGTAGACGTCGTCGTAGGCATAGGGCCAGAAGTCGTCATAGGCATACGGCCAGTAAACGTAATCGAACAGGTCATAATGGGCGTAGGGCCAGAACAGCGGTCCGAACCAGCCGAGGACGAGACCGCCACGCCACCAAGGCCAGGCCGAACCGGAGAATCCGCCGTGGAATCGCGCATGCCCGAATTGCGATTGCAACGCCACGTTGGCAATGGCGCGATTGCCGAACACCCGGTGACCCAGATGCCTGCCGCCACCGTGTCCGGCAAAGCCTGCGGCGTGTTTGCCGCCACCGTGTCCGCGGCCGTGTCCGGCAAATCCTGCGCCGTGTCTGCCGCCACCGTGTCCGCCGCCATGTCCGACAAAGCTTGCCCCGTGCCCGCCGCCACCATGTTTGGCACCATGCCCGCCGCCACCATGTTTGGCACCGTGCCCGCCACCACCATGTTTGCCACCATGCCCGCCGCCCCCATGGCCGCCGCCACCGTGTCCGCCGCCACCGCCCTTCGCGTCTGCTT
>DASTKZ010000042.1:0-4258 GCA_035715445.1 Methyloceanibacter sp. | reverse complement strand
CCTCATGCCCGTGACCAGTCTCGAAGCAACCGACGCCACGCGTCTCTTCGAATTGTGGCTCGAGCAGACGATCATCAAGGACAAGCTCTCGGTGAGAGTGGGCCAGCTCGCGGCCGATGAGGAGTTCATCCTCAGCGATGGCGGCGGTTATTTCATCAACGGCACCTGGGGCTGGCCTTCGATCACGGCCGCCGACCTGCCGAGCGGCGGTCCGGCCTATCCGCTGGCCACGCCCGGCGTTCGCGTCGCGGTCAATCCCAACGAAAAGATGGGGCTCCTCGTCGGCGTCTATAACGGCGATCCGGCGCCCCCTTGCGCCAGCGACGACCCGCAGCGCTGCAACGATCACGGGCTCGACTTCGAGTTGGACGACGACCCGCTGCTGATGGTCGAAGGCGTCTATCGCTACAATCAGAGCGGCCGGCTTCCCGGCGCGGTGAAGGTCGGCGGATGGAATCACTTCGGCACGTTCGAGGATCAGCGCTTCGACTCGGGCGGCGCGCTCATCGCCGTGACGGCGAATTCCGGCGCTCCGCTCGACCACAATTGGGGGCTCTACGCCATTGTCGACCAGCTGATCTGGCGCGTGCCGGGCAGCCAGGACCCGCAAGGCGTCGGCGTCTTCGCCCGCTTCATCGGTGCGCCCGAAGACCGCAACCTCATCGACTTCTATTTCGACGGCGGCTTTACCTTCACCGGAATGCTTAAGGGTAGGCCCAACGATGCCTTCGCAATCGGCTTTGCCTATACCAACATCTCCGACCGGGTCTCGGCCTTCGACGTCGATCTCGGCGAGCCGGTGGCGCGCAACTACGAGGCGCTGATCGAGGTCAGCTACACCTACCAGGTCAATCCCGGCTTGGCGATCCAGCCCGATTTTCAGTACATTTTCCAGCCCGGCGGCAACGTGGCTGGCCAAAAGGACGCAACGGTCGTGGGGGCGCGCACCAGTATCAGTTTCTAACGAAGGACGCGTGTACGCACCTCGTTCCAATTTCCGCAATCGCGCGTATCGGCCGTTCCTGAGAGTTGCATCGTGGGAGGCGCGCCGTGCCTTGCGCCTCGCGGTGGTCGCCTTCGGCGCGGCCTTGTCGCTTTTTGCCGGCGCGCTTCAGACCCATGGCGAAGACGCGGCCGGCGCAAGCCTTATCAAGCCCACCACCGACTTCACCAAGCCCGAGCCCGGCGAAGACAAGCCCGGTGGCGGCGCCACCTCGCGCGGCAGCACCGCCACGCCCAATGCTTTCTCGCTCTCCTCCGGCAATATGGATTTCAAGCGCGAGCTCGAATTCAAGGTCGGCAACGGCATCTTCCGCAAGAACTGGATCTCGGCGCCGTCTTCGACCGACGCTTCCGACGGGCTCGGCCCCCTGTTCAATTCGCGCGCCTGCCAGAACTGTCACCTGAAGGATGGCCGCGGCCATCCCCAACTCTCGGCCGACGTCGCCGACGATTCGGGCTCGATGCTGATCCGGCTCTCGGTTCCGCCCGCGATCGACGAAGAGAAGCAAAGGCTCGCGAGCCACCGCGCCAACACGATCCCGGATCCCGTTTATGGCGGCCAGCTTCAGGACCGCGCGATCCAAGGCGTCCCCGCCGAAGCCAAGCTCAAGATCGCCTACGAGGAACGCGAGGTGAAGCTCGCCGGCGGCGAGACCGTCTCGTTGCGCGCGCCGGCCTACACGCTGACCGATCCCGGCTACGGACCGATGAGCCCCAACCTCATGATCTCGCCGCGCGTCGCCCCGCCGATGATCGGGCTCGGGCTGCTCGAAGCTATCCCTGAGGACCAGATTCTCGCCAATGCGAGCGAGGCGGAGAAAGACGGCGTTTCCGGCAAGCCGAACCGCGTCTGGTCGCTGGAGCATGACAAGGCGATGCTCGGCCGCTTCGGGTGGAAGGCGGGCGTCCCCACCATCGCGCAACAGACGGCGGAAGCCGCTTCCGGCGATATCGGGCTCTCGACCACCATGATCCCACACGGCGCGGGCGACTGCACCGAGAAGGAAACCGCTTGCATCGAAGCGCCGAACGGCAACTCGGCGAAATATCAAAATGTCGAGCTCGGCGATGAGCTGTTCAAGCTCGTCACCTTCTACGCGCAAAACCTGGCGGTGCCGGCGCGGCGCAATCCGGGCGACCCGCAAGTGCTCAAGGGCAAGGAGATCTTCTACGGCGTCGGCTGCGCGAGCTGTCACCGGCCGAAATTCGTGACGGGCGAGGTACCCGGTCAGCCGCATTTGTCGCACCAGCTGATCTGGCCTTACACCGATCTCTTGCTGCACGACATGGGCGAGGGCCTCGCCGACGGTAGGCCCGAAGGCGAGGCGACGGGGAGCGAGTGGCGCACGCCGCCGCTCTGGGGCATCGGCTTGACCGAGACCGTAAGCGGGCACACGCTCTTTCTCCATGACGGCCGCGCGCGCAATCTCACCGAGGCCATCCTCTGGCATGGCGGCGAGGGGGAGGATGCACGCGACAAATTCGCCGACCTCCCCAAGGCCGACCGCGATGCGCTGCTCGCTTTTGTGAACTCGCTATGAAGCTCGAACTCGGGCGAGTCCTATTCCACCTCTCCCCCAAGGGGAGAGAGGGCCTTGCGGCGGTCTTTACCGGTGCCGCGATTCTCTTTGCGAGCGCGACGTTGGCTTGCGCCGAGACCGACCATGCGGCAATCGCCCGCGCGGCATTGACCGAAGTCATTCACCCCGGCTACGCCGCGCTCGCGAACGAGACCGCGGCGCTAAGCGAGAAGGTCGGCGCGCTGTGCGAGGCGCCTTCCGTCGCTTCACTCGATGCGGCGAGGCAAGCCTTCGCCGCCGCGGTCGCGGCCTGGAGCAAAGTCGAGATCCTGCGCTTCGGCCCGATCGTCGCGGACCGCCGTTATGAACGTCTCTTCTTCTGGCCGGATCCCAAGGGCCTCGGCGACCGGCAAATCAGGGACGCGCTCGCAAAGCGGGACGAGAGCGTGACGAAGCCCGAGGCGCTTTCAGGCAAGAGCGTCGCGCTGCAAGGGCTTCCCGCGCTCGAATATCTGCTCTACGGCGATGGCGCCGAGGCGCTCGCGGCGCCGTCCGACACGACCGCCTTTCGCTGCGCCTTCGCGCACGCCGCCGCCGCCAACAGCGCCGGCATCGCCAAGTCGGTCGCCGAGGATTGGCGCGAAGGCTCGCCTGACGAAAGGTCGTTCCTCGCGCCTGGCCCCGATGCGCACGCTTACCGCGCGCCGAAGGAGGTCACGCTCGAACTGTTCAAGGCCTTCACCGCCGGCATCGAGCTCGTGCGCGATCAAAAGCTCGGCAAGCCGCTTGGCGCGAGCCCCGAGGAGGCGCGGCCCAAGCTCGCAGCGGTCTGGCGTAGCGGACAGAGCCTCGCCAACGCCGCCGGCAATCTCGAAGGCATCCGCGCGCTTTTCGCCAAGGGCGGCTTGGCGCAAGTGGTCGCGGGAGATTCGCCCGGTGTCGAAAAATCCGTCCTGTTCGATCTCGGCCACGCCATCGAGGTCTTGAGCGGAATCGGCAAGCCGATGGCCGAAGTGGCGGTGGACGCCGACCTGCGCGGCAAGATCGAGGCCTTGCGCGTCTCGCTCAAGAGCGCGGGGAAGACCGCGGCGGATGCGATCGCGCGCGGCGCGGGCCTCGCCTTCGGCTTCAACGCCATGGATGGAGACTGATCATGAGCCTCGATCGCCGCGCGCTTCTCATCGGCCTTGCCGGCGGCACTGCCGCGCTGGCTTTCCCGGCGCGCGGGGCGGCGGGCTTGCAACCCGAGTGCTTCGCCGCCTCGCGCAAGGACGACAGGGGGAACTTCCAGGCGGCGCTCTTCACGCTCGATGGCGACGAGCAGGCGGTCGAGCTTCCCGGGCGCGGCCACGACATCGCGCTTCGTCCCGGCGGCGGCGAATGGGTCGCGTTCGCGCGCCGTCCCGGCCGGTTCGGCGTCGCGGTGCCGCTCGCGCGCGCGCCGATCTGGTTCGCGACGAAACCGGGGCGTCACTTCTTCGGTCACGGCGTCTTCTCGGCCGATGGCAAGCTGCTCTACGCGACCGAGAACGACTACGAGCGCGCCTCAGGCATGATTGGGGTGCGCGACGCGACCGACGGCTACAAGCACATCGGAGAATTCCCCGCTCACGGCATGGAGCCGCACGACATCGCGCTGCTGGCCGACGGCCGCACCATGGTCATCGCCAATGGCGGCATCCGCACCCATCCCGATCATGGCGCCGACGAACTCAACCTCGTCGACATGCAGCCCT
>DASTKZ010000041.1:0-9346 GCA_035715445.1 Methyloceanibacter sp. | reverse complement strand
CTGATAGCGAGTCCAGCCGACGGCGTTCAAAACACCGCGAGCATTTAAGCTCATGCCCCGGTTCCCAATTGGGCCGTTGAAAGACCTTTGTGTGGCATAGACGCCAGGCGCCTGAGTCCTCTCGCAAGGACGCGGAAGGCGAGCTCTCGGTGGACGATGGCAATGAAGTGGCGAGTTGCTCGACGTCTGCTAATGGCACATGGCAGAGGTCATTGCGGCCGCTGAACACGTCTGCTTTCCGGGGTTAAAGCGGACATCCCGTATCGGCTGTCCGAGGTCCGCTAATGGCACTTAGCAGACATAGATTTCGACGCTGAACATGTCTGCTTTCGGGCGTTAAGCGGACATCCCTGATCCGCGCGCAAATGTCCGCTAATGACCTAAAGCGGACATCGACTGAGGCATTTGAATTCTTTTTCGGTTGGCATTTAGACGCCGGGCATGTCCGCTCTCAGGGCAGGCTCGGCAGCGGATGAACCCTCGATAAAGGATTGCGAATAGCTTAAGGTCGTGGCCGCCGTTAAAGAAGGGCGGTTCGGGTGGGGCAGTTCCCCCACGAAGCCCATAAAGGCGACGGGCGGGCTCGATCATGCGGGCGCTGGCGCTCGAGCATCTCCATTCAAATCCCGTGGGCGTCTACGGCGACGTGCTGCTTCGCCGCGGGATCCAGGTCCATCGTGTTCGTTTAGACCTCGGCGAAGCTCTTCCCGACTGGCGCGAGTACGATTTGCTCGTGGTTATGGGAGGGGGAATGGGCGTCTACGAAGAGGACGCCTACCCATGGCTTGTGGCGGAGAAGCGAGCAATCCGCGAGGCCGTCGCGACCGGATGTCCCTACTTCGGCGTTTGCTTGGGCTCGCAGCTGCTGGCGTCCGCGCTCGGCTCGCGCGTGTTTCGCGGGCCGGAGCCCGAGCTAGGCGTCAATCCGGTCTTCCTCTGCGAAGCGGCTCGCCGCGACCCAGTTTTCAGGGCTTTTCCGCCCGACGTCGAGGTGTTCGAGTGGCATTCGGATACATTCGACTTGCCCGAAGGCGCGGTGCGCCTTGCCCGCTCGTCCCGCTACGAAAATCAGGCATTCCGTGTCGGACCGACCGCTTATGCAATCCAGTGCCATCTGGAGACTTCGCTCGACGATGTCCGCGACTGGTTCGACGCGTGGCCCTCGCTCGGAGAGACATTCGAAGCCCGTTACGGACGTGGCTCCCTCGCAGGCTTCCTGGAGGAGTACGCGCGCTCGATGCCGCTACTACAGCAGACCGCCCGTCAACTGTTCCGCCGCTGGCTGGAAAATGCCCTCGCCCATGGGCGCCCGGCCTCGGTTGCAAGCGACCTGGGAACAGCGACGGGCTCTGATAACGGGCTTTTTGGTCGTTCGCGTGAGCAGGAGCGTATCAGCTGGTTGCTGGACGAGGCTCGGACCGGTCGCGGCGGCGCGATTGTGATCTGCGGTGAGATCGGGATCGGGAAGACAGCGCTACTCGACGCCGCTGCAGAGCACGCCGAACGGATGCGCGTCCTCCGGATTTTCGGCGTCGAGGACGTCAGCGAGCGTCCGTATGCCGGGTTTGAGGAACTGTGCCGGCCGCTTCTCGACGGAATCGGCGCTCTCCCGGATACCCTTCGACAGGCGCTAACGGCAACGCTCGGCCTCGCATCAGCTGAGCGCGGCGATCGATTTGCCGCGTTCGGCGGCGCGCTATGGCTGCTTACCGCCGCGGCGGCGAAAGAGCCACTTCTTGTTTGCGTCGACGATGCGCACCTGCTCGACGACGCCTCACTCGAGGCGTTGGCGTTCATCGCAGGACGGATCGGAGTGGAAGGGATCGCGCTGCTTGTGGCGACAGGCGGCGACCCGGGGAGGTTCGGCGCAGCCGAAATCGTCGAACTTAAGCCCCTAGACCGAGCCGCATCGCTGACCATACTCGAGCGCACTTTTGGCAACGAGTTGTCGCCAACCGTGGCGGCTGAGGTCATCAATGCCTCGCGCGGCAACCCGCTCGCGCTACGCGAAATCCCTCTTAGCCTCACGCGGGGCCAGCGGATTGGGAGCGCTCCGCTCGGCGAGGCGCTTCTCACCTGCAGATCCGCGGAGCACGCCATCCTTGCCCGAATTGGCGCGTTAGGGGAGGACGCGCGCCGGGCACTACTGGTTGTGGCGCTCGGTTACCGGGAGGATGCCGCGACCATCGCGCGGGCTCTCCAATCGGCCCGCTTAAACCTCAAAGAGCTGGGGCCGGCCCAGGATGTTGCTCTCCTCGCGATCTCGGACGGGCGCTTCTCATTCCCACACCCGCTCGTGCGCTCGACTGTGATCTATGGAGCGCATCGTTCAGAGCGGCGTGGCGCACATGCCGCCGTCGCCGCTGCCAGCAACTCCGGCTCGTCTATCTGGCATGCGGCACTGGCGGCTCCCGGACCCGACGAGCCGATCGCGGCTTCGCTCGAGGACGCCGCCGGGCAAGCGCTCTCACGGCAAGCATATTCGGCGGCCGCGCGCGCGCTCGAGCTCGCGGCGCGCTTAAGCCCGGCACGGGCCAAGCGCGCGAGACGGCTGGTCGGCGCGGCGGAGGCAGCTGCACTTGCTGGCCACATCTATGCAGCAGTCGACCACGTCGAGACTGCCCTTCCTGAGCTCGACGAGGGGGAGTCGCGGGCCGCGGCGGAATTGCTGCTCGGCAACCTGCTCGCGCGCAGCGGATCAGCCTCGGAGGCACGCGACCTACTGCTCGACGCTGCTGCGCGCTGCGAGGCATCCTATAGGCCGGCGGCGGCCCGTCTGCTCGCTGCTGCCGTAATCCCGGCGCTCCGAGCCGGGTCGCCCGCGCGTGCCTGCGAAATCGGACAGCGGGCGCTCGAGGTCGCCGAAGGGGGACCCGTCGAGGCAGCTGCAGCGCTCATGCTCGGCACGGCGCTGACGTTTAACGGCGATTCGCGCAGCGGCCGCGCGCTGCTCCTCCGAGCTCTCAACCTCCGCGAACAGCTTCATGCGGAGCCGCAGCTCGGCGCTTACCTAGGCGCGGGTCTTCGCATCGCAGGCGAGCATGACCGTGCTCGGGACGTGCTCGCACAGCTGATTGCCAGCGCGCGTTCTCAAGGCGCATTTGGCCTGCTTCCCTACGCGCTCGTGCGCCTAGCCGACGTCGAGCTCGACACGGGTCACTGGCCCGCGGCCCATGATGCCCTTGCAGAGGCTGCTTCGCTCGCTCGCGAGACGGGGCATGGCGCCGACCTGGGTCTCGCTTCCGGCGCACTCGCCTGGCTGAACGCGGCACAGGGGCGCCCCGTCGATTGCCGCCGACATGCCAGTCAGGCGATCGCCCTCGCTGCGCGGTTGGGAGCCGGCTCTCGCCTCGACCGGGCGGTCCCAGCGCTAGGCCTTCTCGCCCTCGGCTGTGGTGAGCTGAAAGCCGCAATCGAGCACTTAACCGAGGTACGCCAGACGCAGCTCGAGCAGGGCTGGTGCGACGCGGCCGTGCCTCCCCATCGGGCGCGCGATCTGATCGAGGCTCTCGTTCGCGCGGGGCGAGCTGCCGACGCGGTGCGCGAGCTTTCGATCTTTGAGCAGGAATGCCGCCAAACGGAACGACCTTCTGCGCTCGCGGCCTTGGCATGCTGCCGCGGACTGCTTGCGAGTCCTGACACGATCGACGGCCTCTTTCGCGACTCGCTGGCTTACGGACCTGAGGTAGTCGGCCCCTTCGAGTACGCCCGAACGCTTCTTGCCTACGGCCGTCGGCTCCGCGAAGTCGGCCGAGCCCCCGAGGCCGAGGAATATCTCGAGGACGCGTTTACCCGGTTCGTCGAACTCGGGGCGGAGCCATGGCTCGCTCAGGCCCGTAGTGAGATTGAGGCATGTGGTGCTATTCCTCCTGACTTGCGGGCAGGCAAATATGGCACTCCTGAAGAAGCCAAGGCTATGCTTGAAAAAGCGGTTGTCGCCGTCAAGGAGGACAAAACAAAAGCACTCGAAATGTTTAGTAGGGGAGAGGACGGCTTTAGGGACCGTGATCTTTATGTGTTTTGCGCCAACGCTCGAGACGGCATCATAACGGCGCATCCTTACGGGATTAAGGGCAAACAGCTGAGGGAGATTTTCGGCAAGAAGGGCTATCCGCTTGGTCAAGAGATGATGGAGAAGGCCACCGAGGGAGAGATGAAGGAGGTGACGTACTGGTGGCCACGCCCTGGCTCAGACAAGCCGCTTAAAAAGACCTCCCTTTACACGAAGGTCGGCGATCAGATTTGTGGCGTCGGTTACTACAAGGAATAACTTGCCGCCCACTTATGTCCGCTAATGGCACTTAGCAGACATCGTTGCCGACGCTGAGCATGTCCGCTCTTGGGGGTAAAGCGGACATGCCTGATCCGCTCGCGAATTTCCGCTAATGACTCTAAGCGCGTGCCTTGGCTTTGAACGAGTTCAGTTTTTCAACACTGCCTCCAAGTCGTGCAATTAATTGCAAGCGATGCTCCCCAAGGACGTATGGTCGCCCTAGGGGGCCAGCGATTATTGGCAATTGAATTTCAATCAAGCGCAGGCCGATCAGAGCCTGAGGTGTCGGATCGGGCGCGAAAAAGCGCCGCCGCGCTTACTATGTGCTTACTAACGTCGGACGGTCGCCTCAACCTCTTGCTAAGTCATTGATTTAATGGTGCCGCCAGACTGGATTGAACAGTCGACCCCGTCATTACCAATGACGTGCTCTACCACTGAGCTATGGCGGCTTTGATCCGGGCTCCAAGGCCTCCCGAGGATCGCGGCCGGCTCCGGCAAGATCTCGCGGTCCCGGCCTTTCGCGCGGGAACCTGCCATAGCGGCAACGCGCGTGCAAGGCGAGGCGCCGTGAGAAGCGCGCCTTCCCGGGAGCACGCCTAATGTAAGTACGCCGCTAAGATTGATGCAGTAGGATCGCCGCGAGATGAGCGAACCGAAGAAGCCCCAACCCGCAAGGAACGCCAAGGCAGAGGCGCGAAAAGCCCGGCTTGCCGCCGCGCTCAAGTCAAATTTGTTGAAACGCAAGGAGAAAGCAACGCCCAAGGAGGCGCCAAGGGATCGGAATGAGGGGAGACAGCGTTAGGGGCAAAGGAGTAGATTGTCGTGTTGACCGAGGCCCGGCGGGGGCCCGGCTCTCGAAGACGGGGATCTTCGCACAATCAAGCAGAATTAGGGGCAGGGGCGCGAGGGAGTAACGTCATGGATCGCATCCGCATCGTCGGCGGCAGGCGCTTGACCGGGACCATTCCCATCAGCGGCGCCAAGAATGCCGCGCTTCCATTAATGATCGCGAGCCTTCTCACGCGCGAGACGCTCACTCTGCACAACGTGCCGCGTCTTGCCGACGTGAACCTGCTTGCCCGCATTCTCGGCAATCACGGCGTCGATGTCACCATCGCCGGCAAGCGGCCGAACCAGCGTTCGAGCGACGGCCAAACGTTCCGCCTCACCGCCACGGAGATCGTCGATACCACTGCGCCCTACGAGATGGTGGCGCGCATGCGGGCAAGCTTCTGGGTGCTCGCGCCGCTAGTTGCACGCTGCGGCAAGGCGCGCGTTTCGCTGCCCGGCGGCTGCGCCATCGGAACGCGCCCCGTCGATCTCCACCTCACCACGTTGAAAGCGCTCGGCGCCGAGATCGATCTCGACAGCGGCTACGTCAATGCGCGCGCCCCGCGCGGTCTGACCGGCGGTCGCGTCGAACTGTCGAAGGTCTCGGTCGGCGCGACCCACAACGCGCTCATGGCCGCGGTGCTTGCCCGCGGCGAGAGCCTGATCGAGAACGCGGCGCGCGAGCCCGAAGTCGCCGATCTCGCCCACTGCCTCGTGCGGATGGGCGGGCGGATCGAGGGCATCGGCACGTCAACGCTATGGGTGCAGGGGCGCGAGACCTTGCACAGCGCCGAGCATCCCGTTCTGCCCGACCGCATCGAGACCGGAACTTACGCCATGGCGGCCGCGATCACGGGCGGCGACGTTCTGCTCGACGGCGCGCGGCCAGATCTCTTGCGCGAGGCGCTCGACACGCTGCGTTCGACCGGAGTCGAGATCGAGGAGCGCCCGACCGGGATCAGGGTCGCGCGAAACGGCGGCGGCCTCTCGGCGGTCAAGGTCGAGACCCAGCCCTTCCCCGGCTTCCCCACCGATCTCCAGGCCCAGCTCATCGCTTTGATGTGCACGGCCACGGGCACTTCGGAGGTGCGCGAGACGATCTTCGAGAACCGCTTCATGCACGTGCAGGAATTGGCGCGGCTCGGGGCCAGCATCGAGCTCAAGGGCGACACGGCTCTCGTCACGGGGGTCAGCGGGCTCAAGGGCGCGCCGGTCATGGCGACGGATTTGCGGGCCTCCGTCTCGCTCATCATCGCCGCGCTCGCCGCCCAAGGGGAAACGGAGATCGGCCGCGTTTACCACCTCGACCGCGGCTTCGAGCGGATCGAGGACAAGCTCGGCCAATGCGGGGCCCAGATCGAGCGTCTCTCGAACTAGGCTGCCCAACTTGACGGTTTCCTGCCGCGCTCAAAGCGTGGTAGGTCGAGTGCGAACGAGCCCTCAATCTTGCCCATGGAACCGTTGAAACTCATCGCCCTTGACGAGGAAGACTTGGCTGTCCTGTCCTCGCTGCTCCAGGACGCGGTGCTGCGCGTGGCCGATATGGCCTATCTGCCGAAGCAGAGACGCTTCGCCGCCGCGCTCAACCGCTTCGAATGGGAGAAGACGGGAAAGGAAGCGGGCAAGAACTATTTGCGCCGGCGCACCGCGCTCCGTTTCGACCGAGTGTTCGGCGCCAAGCTCAAGAATGTGAAGCCCGGGGCGGGGGAGCGCGTGCTGTCCCTGCTCGCGGTCGGCTTTACCCCGAAGGCGCCGCCATCCGGCACGCTCACGCTCACCTTCTCGGGCGATGCCTCGATCCAGCTCGAAGTCGAGTGCATCGAGGCCGAACTCAGGGATCTCGGGCCCGAGTGGCGCACGCGGTTCAAGCCGCAGCATCCCGGCGATGAGCCCGGCGCGGGCAGCGCGCCCGGCGCCGGCGGCTGACAGACCTCTCATCCCCATGGCTGTGTGGCTCAGAACCGCCGACCCCAATTTCGAGGACGGCTTCAAGGCGCTGCTCGGGCAGAAGCGCGAGCAGGCCGAGGACGTCAACGACAAGGTCGCTTCAATCGTCGCGCAAGTGCGCTCCGGCGGCGACCGTGCGCTCGCCGATCTCACGCTCAAGTTTGACGGGCTCGATCTACGCAAAGCCGACATCAGAGTGAGCGAGGCCGAGATTGAAGCGGCGCGGAGCCAGGTGAACACGGCCACGCGCGAGGCGCTCCAGCTCGCGCACGACCGCATCCTCGACCACCACAAGCGGCAGCTGCCGAAGGATGACCGCTATCGCGATTCCCTCGGGGTCGAACTTGGCACGCGCTGGACGCCGGTTCCCTCCGCTGGCCTCTACGTGCCGGGAGGGACGGCGAGTTATCCGAGCTCAGTGCTGATGAACGCGCTTCCGGCGAAGGTCGCAGGCGTTCCCCGCATCGTCATGACCGTGCCGGCGCCGAAGGGCGTACTCAATCCGCTCGTGCTTGTCGCCGCCGAGCTTGCCGGGGTGAGCGAGATCTATCGGATCGGGGGTGCGCAGGCCATCGCCGCTCTCGCTTACGGCACGGAGACGATCGAGCCCGTGGCAAAGATCGTCGGCCCCGGCAATGCCTACGTGGCGGCGGCGAAGCGCCAGGTCTACGGTCAAGTCGGCATCGACATGGTGGCGGGCCCATCGGAGGTCGTGGTCATCGCCGATCGCGACAACGATCCGGCTTGGATCGCCTCGGACCTTCTCGCCCAGGCCGAGCACGACGAGGCGGCGCAAGCGATTCTCGTTACCGACGATGCGGGCTTCGGCCGCGACGTCGCCTCAGCGGTCGAGGCTGAACTTGCATTGCTGCCGCGGGCGGAGACCGCGCGGGCGAGCTGGCGCGATTTCGGCGCGATCATCGTCGTGCAAACCCTCGACGAGGCGCCCGCGATTGCCGACCGCCTCGCGCCTGAGCATCTCGAGATCGCGACAAGCAATGCCGATGCGCTTTCCGCGCGCATCGTCAATGCCGGGGCGATCTTCGTCGGCCGTTACACGCCGGAGGTGATCGGCGACTACGTCGCGGGCTCGAACCACGTGCTGCCGACGGCGCGCAGCGCGCGCTTCGCCTCGGGGCTATCAGTGCTCGACTTTATGAAGAGGAGCTCGATCCTCAAGCTCGAGCCCGAGCACCTCGCCCTTCTTGGCCCCGCCGCCATGACGCTCGCCGAAGCCGAAGGGCTCGACGCACACCGCCGTTCCGTCGCCATCAGGCTCAATCTCAGAGACTAGGCCATGAGCGAGGAGGACCAGGACGAAGCGCTCAACGTGTGGCCGGAACAGGCGCGCCTGATCGAGGTGACGCTCGACGAGGCCTCGATCGGGCGGCACACGCAAGAGGTCGAGCATGAGCGCGAAGTCGCGATCTTCGATCTTCTGGAGAAGAACCGCTTCGCGCTCGAGAACCACGATTCAGGGCCCTATGCGCTCAAGCTCTCGCTCGCCGAAAACCGCCTCGTCTTCACCGTGAGCGACGAGGCGAGAACGCCGCTCCAGCATGTGATGCTGTCGCTCTCGCCTTTCCGCCGCATCGTCAAGGACTACTTCCTGATCTGCGACAGCTACCACCAGGCGATCAAGACGCAACCCGCCTCGCGCATCGAGGCGATCGACATGGGGCGGCGCGGCCTGCACGACGAGGGAAGCCGGTTGCTGCAAGAGCGGCTCAAGGGCAAGATCAACGTCGATATCGCCACGGCGAGGCGCCTGTTCACGCTGCTCTGCGCCTTGCACTGGAAGGGTTGAGCGGCGGTTGCGGCGAAAAGAGCCCCGGCGGCGAAGGACCGGGGCTCCAAGGATCACCGCTTGAAGCTAGCCTTTCGAGCAGGACTGAGACGCGTCATCCCACTTCATTCTGGCTTTCTCGCAATCCGCCTTTATCGCCTTTGGCTATGAGCCGGTGAAAGCTGGCTTGCCGTTCTCAAGGGCGTCGCGCCGGACCTTGCGCCAAGCCATTGGCCAGAGAGCATCGCTCGGCCGATATGGAAAACCCGGTACACCCGGTATCTCGAAGCGGGCGAAGATTGCCGCAGCGCGTGTCGTTGGTGCGCCGGTGGTGTGAGCGCTTCGAGCCGGGCGCCCCGGCGCCTTCCTTTGAGCTTTTTAGGAATCGTCCTTGATTTTGCCGTCTCACCCGACCATTCTCCGCCGGATTTCGATTGGGAAGGAGCCTTATGGCGAAGGAAGAAATGCTCGAATTTCCGGGAGTGGTGACCGAACTCCTCCCCAAC
>DASTKZ010000040.1:0-4209 GCA_035715445.1 Methyloceanibacter sp. | reverse complement strand
TGCCGATCACCCACAGAGCACCCGCAGGTTTGAGCACGCGGCGGCAGGCCGTGAGCCAGTCGCGGGTGAATGCGTCGTAAGCGGCGAAGCTTCCGAACTTGTCCCAGTCGTCGTCCACGGCGTCGACGCGGCTGTTGTCCGGCCGGTAAAGCTCGTTGTTGAGCTGAAGGTTGTAAGGCGGATCGGCGAAGACGAGATCGACCGAGGCTTCAGGGAGGCGGTTGAGCGCCTCGATGCAATCGCCGACGATGACGCGGTCGAGCGGGAGCTTAGCCCCCGGCTTTTCCCCCATACGCATGACTTTTACCCGGGTTACGCGAGACCAGAACGCGAGCGCCCCGCAACACACACGCAAGGCAGCATGAGCTTGGGGGATTTAGGGTAAAAACGCAATTAATCGCGGGGACTGGCTTGAGATTTGCGGCCGTGTCACAACCGCTTCGACCGGAGTGAACGGGATTGCCGCCAATCTTGCGCCGGAAGGTTCTGAAAGGAGCGCTGGGCTTGGCGCTTCTGCCGCTTGCCGGCGCGCGAACTTCGGCAGGCGAGGCGGCCGACGGGGCGGAGGCCATGACCAAGGACATCGTCATGCTGCATGGGGCCAATGAGGGCGCCTGGTGCTTCGATGCGTTCCGGCCGGTTTTCGAGAGCATGAGTTGGACCTGCCACGCGCCCGATCTCATTGGCCACGGCACCCACGCAAAGGACGCGGCGAAGACCCTGGTCGGCGTCGGGATCGACGACTACCGCGCCGAACTTGAGGCCTTCCTCAAGACGATCCCGCCCGATCCGGTGCTTCTCGGCCATTCCATGGGCGCGGTCCTTGCCCAGCTTCTTGCCGCGAAGGGGCTCGCCCGCGCGCTCGTCCTGGTCGCGCCGGGGCCACGCGCCGGCATCCTGCCGCAGACCGAGGCCGAGAAGAAGCTCGGCCAGGACCTGATGGGGCTCGGGGCGTTCTGGAACACGGTCATCAATCCCGATTTCGATCTCGCTCGAGTGTTGACCTTGAATCGCGTGCCGGAAGCTGAGCAGCGCGCCGTATTCGACAAATTCGGCCCCGAATCGGGCCGTGCCTTTTTCGAGCTGTTCTTCTGGATGTTCGATCGCACAGGCGCCACCGCCGTCGATACCAAATCGGTCACGTGTCCGGTGCTGTGCATCGCCGGCGCAGACGACAACCTCGTGTCGGTGGCGACGGTGCGGGCGACCGCGGACGGCTATCCGGGCGCGACGGTCCTCGAGCTCGACGGCCACGGCCATATGCTCGTGCTCGAGCCCGGGGCCGAGGCGATCGCCCGGCAGATCGCCGCGTGGATTCCGGCGTAGGTCTTCACTCCACTGCTGTCGCCGGCAGTTCTTTCGCGCCGGTTTCGAGCAACCGAAGCGCCCGCTCGATCGGGCTGAACGAACGGCGATGATGCGTGCAGACGCCGTGCTTCTTGATCGCGGCGGCGTGCTCCGGCGTGCCGTAACCCTTGTTGCTTTCCCAACCATAGCGGCGGTAGCGGCGCGAAAGCTTTATCATCAACCTGTCGCGCGTGACCTTCGCCACGATCGATGCCGCGGCGACCGAAAGCGAAAGTCCGTCGCCGCCGATGATGGCGCGCGCCGGGCAGGGGAAGCGGCGCGGGATGATATGGCCGTCGATGAGAGCCGAGCCCACCGGCACGCCGAGAGCGCGATAAGCGGCGCGCATGCCCCATAGGCTCGCTTGCAGAATGTTGTCGCGGTCGATGCGCCTGACATGGCCGATGACGACCGACACAATCGCGGTGGCGACAATCTCGGCGTAGCGATCCTCGCGCATCTCAGCCGTGAGGCGTTTGGAATCGTCGAGGCCTTCGGGAATGCGGGCAGGATCGAGGATCACCGCGGCGACGACCACGGGCCCCGCCCACGGTCCGCGTCCGGCCTCGTCGATGCCGGCCACGGGGCCAAGGTAGAGGCCCATCAACTCCTCCTCGCGGTCAAAGGACGGCGCGGGCCGAAGCGGGAGCGACTCGGCGGGAAGTCCCATGGCCCGGGACTCTGGCGCAAAGCTCCAAGGCTTGGCAACACGTTCGGAGGAACGCGTGGCCCGTTGTGGAAAAGGCTAGAGCAGGGAGAGCTGTTGGCCCGGGCTTGCGGGCGGCGTGAACAGATCGGTGCGGAGCGCAAGCGAGCGCTCATTGAGCCCGAGCCGCTGCGAGGCAAGCTCGAATCGCCGCCCGATCATCCAGGCATAAGGGCCGTCGCCGACCATGCGCTCGCCCCATT
This sequence comes from Methyloceanibacter sp., assembly GCA_035715445.1. GTDB lineage: Bacteria > Pseudomonadota > Alphaproteobacteria > Rhizobiales > Methyloligellaceae > Methyloceanibacter. The sequence goes on along the minus strand of DASTKZ010000040.1, from coordinate 1,953 downwards.
TGGCGTCGTAGAGCTTGCCGCCGCGCGCCGACCGCATCAGCGACAGCACGCGTTTGGCGCGATCGGGGCAGTTCGCTTGCAGCCACTCGGTGAAGAGATCGCCGATCTCGAGCGGCAGCCTGAGCAAGATATAGCCCGCTTGGCTCACGCCCGCGGCGGCGGCGCGTTCGAGGATGCGTTCCATCTCGGAGTCGGTAAGGCCGGGAATGACGGGCGCGACCATGACAGACGCCGGCACGCCCGCGTCCACCAGCCGCTCGAGTGTCTCTATTCGCTTGTCCGGCGTGCTTGCCCGGGGCTCCATGGCGCGCGCGAGTTTACGGTCGAGCGTCGTCACCGACAGCGCCACTTTCACCAGGCCACGCTCAGCCATCGATGACAGGATGTCGAGATCGCGCAAGACGAGAGCCGACTTGGTGACGATGCCGACGGGATGGTTCGCGGCGCTCAACACTTCGAGGATGCGCCGCATGATGCGGTAGCGCCGCTCGATCGGCTGGTAGGGATCGGTGTTGGTTCCGATGGCGATGGTCCGCACCTGGTAGCCGGGCTCCGCAAGCTCGCGTTCGAGCGCCTGGGCGGCGTTTGTCTTGGCGAACAGCCTCGTCTCGAAGTCGAGCCCGGGCGAAAGGCCGAGAAAGGCGTGGGTCGGACGGGCGAAGCAGTAGATGCAGCCATGCTCGCAGCCCCGGTAGGGGTTGATCGAGCGGTCGAAGCCGATATCGGGAGATTCGTTGCGCGTGATGATGCGCCGCGCCGGCACTTCCTGCACTTCGGTCGAAAGCGCTTCGAGCCCGGCGAGAGAGTCCCAACCGTCGTCGGCCTCCTCGTAGGCGATCGGCTCGTAGCGGCCCGAGCGGTTGGTCTGGGCGCCGCGCCCATGCCTGCGGCCGGCGGCCACCCCTCCCGCCTCAGGGGGAAGGCTCTCCGAATCGGGGGCTTTTCTAAGGGCAACCGACATGCCCCTTATATAGTCGGCCAATGTGAACAAATCAAGAACATTGGCTTCAATCCAAGGGGCCCGATTGCAGCGGAACCGGCAGAAGCTATAGGTTTCGCGCCATGATCTCGGTCGTCATTCCGACGCTCAACGCCGAGCGCAAGCTCGCCCACACTTTGGCGGCGCTCGTCCCCGCCGTGGTCGAGGGCATCGTCCAGGAGGCGATCGTCGTCGATGGCGGTTCGACCGACGAAACCCGCGCCATCGCCGAGGCGGCGGGCACGCATTTGATCGAAGCGCCGCGGGGACGGGGGTCTCAACTCGATGCGGGCGCCCGGGCGGCGCGGGGCGATTGGCTGCTCTTTCTCCATGCCGATACCGTGCTCGATCCCGGCTGGGCCGAGGAAGCGCAAGGGTTCATAACGCGCGTCCAAACCGGACGGCGCGACGAAGCCGCCGCCGCGTTCCGGTTCGCGCTCGACGACGACGGCGCGATGCCGCGCTTCATCGAGCGGCTGGTGGCCTGGCGCTGCCGCCTGTTCGGCCTTCCTTACGGCGACCAAGGGCTTCTCATCTCGCGCCGCCTCTACCGGCGTCTCGGCGGCTTCCGTCCGCTCCCGCTCATGGAAGACGTCGATCTCGTGCGGAGGCTGAAACGCCACGAGCTCGTCTTGCTGCAATCGCGCGCGGTGACGAGCGGCGAGCGTTACCGGCGCGAAGGCTATCTCGCGCGGAGCTTACGCAATCTCGGCTGCATGCTGCTCTATTACTTGCGCGTGCCGCCGCGGGTCCTTGCGCGGATCTATGGCTAGGCGGAAGGCTTCGACCAAGCGCGGGCCGAGCTACGCCAGGCGTCTCGTCATCATGGCCAAGCGTCCGGCGATGGGCCGGGTGAAGCGGCGCCTTGCGCGCGAGATCGGCGCGACCGCCGCGGTCCGTTTCTATCGCGGCTCTCTCTCCCGCACTGTGCTTCGCCTTGCCGCCGATCCGCGCTGGCTGACCGTGATCGCGCT
>DASTKZ010000039.1:0-13288 GCA_035715445.1 Methyloceanibacter sp. | reverse complement strand
ATCCAATACGCGCCGATGACGGAGGAGGTGTACGAACGGCCCTTGCTCGTCGTGCCGCCCTGGATCAACAAGTTTTACATTCTCGATCTCGTGCCGGAGAAGTCTTTCGTCAAATGGGCGGTCGAGCAGGGCTTCACCGTGTTCCTCGTGTCGTGGGTGAACCCGGACGCGCGCCTCGCGCAGAGAAGCTTCGAGGACTACATGCGCGACGGAATTCTGGCGGCCATCGACGCCGTCATCCGCCAGACCGGAAGCGCGAAGATCAATGCGCTCGGGTATTGCGTCGGCGGCACGCTGCTCGCCACCGCACTTGCCTACATGGCGGCCAAGGGTGACGACCGCGTGGCCTCGGCGACCTTCCTTGCCGCGCAGGTCGATTTCAGCGAGGCCGGCGACCTGCTCGTGTTCATCGACGACACGCAGCTCAAGGCGCTCGAGGAGATGATGGCCGAGCAAGGCTATCTCGACGGCTCGCGCATGGCGGCCGTGTTCAACATGCTCCGCCCGCGTGATTTGATCTGGCCTTACGTCGTCAACAATTACCTGCTCGGCAAGAAGCCGTTCCCGTTCGATCTCCTCTATTGGAACGCCGACTCGACCCGGCTACCGGCCGCCAACCACGCCTTCTACTTGCGCGAGTTCTATCACTTGAACCGCCTCGCCAAGGGCGAGATGCAGCTCGGTGGCATCAAGCTCGACCTGTCGCGCGTGAAGATTCCGATCTACGAGCTGTTCACCAGGGAAGACCACATCGCGCCGGCGGCCTCGGTCTATCGCGGCAGCAAATTGTTCGGCGGCCCGGTGCGCCACGCCATGGCGGGATCGGGCCACATCGCCGGCGTGGTCAATCCTCCGGCCAAGACCAAGTATCAGTTCTGGTCGGGCGGGCGGGATGGCTCGTTCGAGGAATGGATGGCGACGGCGAAGGCGATTCCGGGCTCGTGGTGGCCGGACTGGACGTCCTGGCTCGCCCAACATTCAGGCGCCAAAATTCCGGCCCGCAATCCCTCGAACGGCCCGCTCTGGGCGATCGAGGACGCGCCGGGGTCCTACGTCAAGAACCGCGGTTAGGCCTCACGGGAAGAGCGGAAACTGCTCGAGCCCGGTCGTTTCGGTAAGCCCGTACATCACGTTGAAATTTTGCAGCGCCTGCCCGGCCGAGCCCTTCACCAGGTTGTCGATGGCCGAAACGACGATGGCGCGTCCGGGAATGCGGTCGTCGAAGACGCCGATGTGGCAGAAATTGGAGCCGCGCACGTGCTGGGTCGCGGGCGTGACGCCCTCCGCCACGACATGCACGAAGGGGCTGCCCGCGTAAGCCGCGCCGAGCGCCTCGCGGAGATCGGCGGCGCGCGTCTTGCCCGTCATCCGCACATAGCAGGTGCAGAGCTCGCCGCGCGACATGGGCGCAAGATGGGGCGTGAAGTTGATGGTGAGGCTGGCGCCCGAGGCGATACCCAATTCCTGTTCGATCTCGGGCACGTGGCGGTGATTGCCGATGCCGTAAGGCGAGAGCCCCTCGCCCGCTTCCGAGAACAAGATATTCTGCTTCAGGCTGCGGCCGGCGCCGGAGACGCCCGACTTCGCATCGATGATGAGGTCCGATGTGTCGATCAGCTTGGCTTTCACGAGCGGTAGAAGCGCGAGCAGCACCGCGGTCGGATAGCAGCCGGGACAGGCTACGAGTCGCGCGGTGGCGATTTTGTCGCGATAGTGTTCGGTCAGGCCGTAGACCGCGTCTTTCAGCAGCGCGGGCGCGCTGTGCTCATTGCCGTACCACTCGGCATAGGCGCCGGCATCGTGCAGGCGAAAATCGGCCGACATGTCGATGACCTTGACGCGCTTCGGGAGCTTGCCGATCTCGCCATGCGCTGTGCCATGCGGAAGCCCGCAAAAGACGACGTCGACCGCGTCCCAGTCGGCCTCCTCGGAGCTCACAAGCGCCGGCAGTGGGAGGCTTGCGAGATGCGGAAAGACTTGAGCGAGGGTCTGGCCGGCATGGCCCTTGGCGATCAACGCGGTAATCCGAATTGCGGGATGCAGCGCCGCGAGCCGGATCATGTCGGCGCCGGTATAGCCGGAAGCGCCGAGCACGGCGGCTCTGATGATTTTGGTGGTGGCCATGGCGGAGGCCTTAAACGAAGGTGATGAGAGAGGGATTAAGCCCGAGTCGCGGAAGGTGCGAAACCGGCCAAAGCCGGTGCCGACAACGTAAGCGTCAGGACTGGCGGCTAGCGCTTCGAGAACTGGAAGCTTCGTCGCGCCTTGGCCCGGCCGTACTTCTTGCGCTCGACGGTACGGGCGTCGCGGGTCAGGAACCCGCCCTTCTTCAACACGCCACGGAGCTCGGGCTCGAAGCGCGTGAGAGCGATCGAGATGCCGTGCCTGACGGCGCCGGCCTGCCCCGATAGCCCGCCCCCGCTCACGGTGCAGACGATGTCGTACTGGCCCTCGCGCTTGGTGGTGACGAGCGGCTGTTTCAGGATCATCTGAAGGACGGGCCGCGCGAAATAGGCGACATGGTCCTTGCCGTTGATGGTGATCCTGCCGGGGCCGCGCTTCACCCAGACGCGGGCGACGGCGTCTTTCCGCTTGCCGGTGGCATAGGCGCGGCCCTGCGCGTCGATCTTCTTCTCGTAGACGCGGGTTTCGGGCGCGCTCGTCGTGGTCTTCAGCGGAGCAAGGTCTTCAAGCGTCATGGTCTCGCTCATGGGCTCAGGCGCTCCTTGCGTTCTTGGCGTTGAGGGCGGCGACATCGAGCGCAATCGGATTCTGCGCCGCGTGAGGGTGATCGGGTCCGGGATAGATGCGCAAATTCCGGAGCTGCTGGCGGCCGAGCGGCCCGCGCGGCACCATGCGCTCGACGGCCTTTTGCAGGACCCGCTCGGGATGCTTGCCTTCGAGGATCTTGGCGGCGGTCCGGTCCTTGATGCCGCCGGGATAGCCGGTGTGCCAGTGATAGACCTTGTCGGCGCGCTTGTTGCCGGTGAGGACCACATTACCGGCATTGATGACGACGATGTTGTCGCCGCAATCGAGATGCGGGGTATATCCCGGCTTGTGCTTGCCTCTGAGGCGGTTCGCGATCAAGACGGCAAGTCTTCCCACCACGAGGCCGTTGGCGTCGATGAGGGTCCAGGACTTTTCGATGTCCTTCGGCGTGGCGGAGAAGGTCTTCATTCACGTGGTTCCGGGCTTCAAGGATCGGCGCTTCTAGCTTCTGTCTCAAGAGCGGTCAAGGATAAACAGACTTTTCAACGAATTCAGGCCGCTAGCAATGTGGTATCCTGGTACCAAGGGTCGCCGCGCCCCTCCCCCGGCGCGCGGCTTCCGCGCCGTCAAAGCGCGGCAAAGAATCTCTGCTATAAGGCATTCGATCATTTCGCGAGGCGGACTTGGCATGGCCAACACTGCGAGACAGAAGGCGCACGACGACGAGATCTTGCTGCGGCAAGATCAGGGGCCGGTCGCGCTTGTGACGCTCAACCGGCCTGAGGCGCGAAACTCCCTGTCGCGGGAATTGATCGCGGCCGTGACCGAGGCCGTGCACGCGATCGCTGATGCCGACGCCATCCGCGCCGTCGTCCTGACCGGCGCCGGCACCGCTTTCTCGTCCGGCCATGACCTCAAGGAGCTTACCGCCCACCGCAACGACCGCGACAAGGGCCGCGCCTTCTTCGCCGAGACCATGGGCGCGTGCGCCGAGATGATGCTCGCGATCGTCCACTCGCCGAAGCCCGTGATCGCGGCGGTGAACGGGATCGCCACGGCGGCGGGCTGCCAGCTCGTTGCGAGTTGCGATCTTGCCGTGGCGAGCTCCGACGCGCGCTTCGCCACGCCCGGGGTCAATATCGGCCTCTTCTGCTCGACGCCGATGGTCGCGCTCAGCCGCAACGTGACGCGCAAAGCGGCGATGGAGATGCTGCTCCTCGGTGACATGGTAAGCGCCAACGATGCGAAGACGTTCGGTCTTGTCAACGCGGTGGTTGAGCCCGACCGCATGGTGAACGAGGCGATGGAGCTCGCCCGCAAGATCGCGACGAAGCCGAAGTTGACGCTCAAGATCGGCAAGGAAGCGTTCTATCGCCAGCTCGACATGACGCTCGAAGACGCCTATCGCTACACCGTCTCCGTCATGGTCGAGAACATGCTCGATCGCGAGGCTGAGGAAGGCATCGGCGCCTTTCTCGACAAGCGTGAGCCCAACTGGCCGCGTTAGACCCCCGCGCCTCCCGGCAGCCAAGCGCTCCGATGAACCACGATTCCTACAGCGACGCCTATATCAGGGACATTCTGACGCGGAACCACACTATCGCCATGGTGGGAGCGAGCGCCAACACCTCGCGCCCGAGCTACTTCGCGATGAAATACCTCAAGGAGAAGGGCTTCCGCATCATTCCAGTCAATCCCGGGCAAGAAGGCCACACCATCCTCGGCGAGAAAGTCTACGGTTCGCTCGCAGCGATCCCGGACAAGGTGGACATTGTCGACATTTTCCGCAATTCGGAAGCGGCCCTTGGCATCACGCGCGAAGCGATCGTGATCGGCGCGTCGGTCGTGTGGATGCAGCTCGGCGTTCGCAACGACGAGGCGGCGCGGCTTGCCGAGGATGCCGGCCTCGAAGTGGTGATGAACCGCTGTCCGAAGATCGAATATGGCAGGCTGTCAGGCGAATTGAATTGGGCGGGCGTGAATTCCCGCACGCTGTCGAGCAAGCGGCCGCTGCTCGGCGCCAAGGGCGTGCAGCATCGCGTCATTGCCCCGAAGGCTTGAGCCGCTATAGTCCGGCCGGCAATCGATGAAGGGAACATGACAATGACCGCGGAGCGACAGCCCGGCTTCAACACGCTTGCGATCCACGCCGGCGCTCACCCCGATCCGGCGACTGGCGCCCGCGCCACGCCGATCTACCAGACGACGTCGTTCGTCTTCGACAACGTCGAGCACGCGGCGGCGCTGTTCAATCTCGAGACTTTCGGCAACATCTACACCCGCATCACCAACCCGACTCAGGCCGTGCTCGAGGAGCGGATCGCGGCGCTCGAGGGCGGCACGGCCGGCCTTGCCATAGCCTCGGGCCACGCCGCGCAGGCGCTCGTGTTCCACACTTTGCTCGCGCCCGGCGATGAGTTCGTCTCCGCCCGCCAGCTCTATGGCGGTTCGATCAATCAATTCACCCATTCCTTCAAGAAATGCGGCTGGGAGGTAAAGTGGGCCGATACGACCGACGCGGCCTCGTTCCGCGCGGCGCTCACGCCCAAGACCAAGGCGATTTTCGTCGAGTCGATCGCCAATCCCGGCGGCATCGTCACCGACATCAAGAGCATCGCCGCTGTCGCCAAGGAGGCGGGTGTACCGCTCATCGTGGACAATACGCTCGCCACGCCCTATCTCATGCGCCCCATCGAGCATGGCGCCGACATCGTCGTGCATTCGCTGACCAAGTTCCTCGGCGGGCATGGCAACTCGATCGGCGGCGCCATCGTCGATTGCGGCACGTTCGACTGGCTGGCGAGCGGGCGCTATCCCACGCTGTCGGAGCCTTGCGCCTCCTATCATGGCATCACGCTGGCCGAGACCTTCGGCAATTTCGCCTTTGCCATCGCTTGCCGCGTGCTCGGTTTGCGCGATTTCGGTCCCGCGATCTCGCCCTTCAACGCTTTTCTCATCTTGACGGGGATCGAGACCCTGCCGCTCCGCATGCAGCGTCATTGCGACAACGCGCTCGCCGTCGCCACCTGGCTGTCGGGTCACGACAAAATAGCGTGGGTCAACTACGCAGGACTGCCCGGCAATGAGTTCCATTCGCTCGCCAAGCGCTATTCGCCCAAGGGCGCGGGCGCAGTGTTCACCTTCGGGCTGAAGGGCGGCTACGATTCCGGCATCGCACTCGTAAGCAACGTCAAGCTGTTCAGCCATCTCGCCAATATCGGCGACACGCGGAGCCTTATCATTCACCCGGCATCGACGACGCATCGCCAGCTCACCGATGAGCAGCGGATGCGCGCGGGCGCCGGGCCCGAGGTCGTGCGGCTGTCGATCGGGCTCGAGAACGTCGAGGACATTATCGCCGACCTCGATCAGGCGCTCGCTGCGACATGAGTTTCCGGCGTCGCGCCAGCGTGGCGCGCGAGCCAAAAGTGATAGAGCGCGACCGAGAAGAGGGCGATGGCGCCGGCCTGATGGGCAAGCCCGAGCGCAATCGGCACGGATAGAAGCAGCGTCCAGACCCCGAGCGCCGCTTGCAGCAAGGCGAAGAGCGCAAGCGTGAACGCGCTACCGACAAGAGGCTGGGCCGCGCCCTTGAGCGCAAGCCACGCCAATTGCCCGAGCGCGGCGAGCACGACCGCGTAGCCGAGCATGCGGTGCTCGAACTGAACCGTGAGTGGGTTCTCGAACAGGTTGAGGTACCAGGGCGAAGATTCGCCGAGACCGGGCGGCACAAATGCGCCATCGATGAGCGGCCAGGTGTTGTAGCCCATCCCGGCATCGGTTCCCGCGACGAGCGCTCCCGCGAGCATCTGCGTGGAGATCAGGGCGAGCACGAAGCCTGCGACGAAGCCTGCGCTTCGATCTTGCGCCGCGACCCGCGCTTCCCGGCCCAGCCCGAACAGGAGCCAGAGCGTGTAGGCGAGAATGAGGAGCGCGACGCCGAAATGCGCCGCGAGCCGGTACTGGCTGACATCGGTGCGCAAGGTCAGTCCGCTCTTCACCATGTGCCAGCCGAGCGCGCCCTGGAGGCCGCCGAGAACGAACAGGCCGAGAAGTTTGGGAAGCAGCGCCCGCGGAATGTAGCCCGCCATCCAGAACGCGGCGAAGGGAATGAGGAACGCGAACCCGATCAGCCGGCCGAGGAACCGGTGCGCCCATTCCCACCAATAGATCGTCTTGAACTCTTCGAGGCTCATGCCGCGCTTGAGCTCGGTATATTCCGGTATGGTCTTGTAGGAAGCGAATGCTTCGTTCCAATCGGACTCCGACAAAGGCGGGACCACGCCGACGATCGGTTTCCACTCGGTGATGGAGAGGCCCGAATCGGTGAGCCTTGTCGCGCCGCCGACGAGGATCATGGCGATGATGAGTGCGGCGAGCGCGGCGAGCCAAATCCGGAGAGCGCGCGTGTGGTGCGCGAGCGCGGCCTTCCCTGAGCCGGCAAGGATCGTCGTTGAGGACATAGGGGTCTGATAGCGGCAGGAGCGCGCGAACTCAACTCCGCATCCCCTGCCCGGTTGTCGCAACTTCCGAGGTTCTATCTTTGGGTGGCGCGGAGCTGCAAAGGCGATGCGTCAAGCCATGCGGCGGAGGACCGGCGAGATGCGCGTGCGCCCCCGTAAGCTCATCGGCACGATCGTGCTGCTTCTCCTGCTTGCCGTCTACGCGACGCTTGCGGCCGTAATCGGCTCGGGCCGCATCGCCGAGTCGCCGCAATGGGTGCAATTTGCCTTCTTCCTGACGGCCGGGCTGGCTTGCGTCATTCCGGCCGGGCTCCTCATTCGCTGGATGCAGCGGCCCGACTGAGGGCTCCCGCGCGCCTCTAGAGCGCCGCGGCCCATCCGAGGAACCGGGGACGTCGCTTGCTCGCCTGCTCATAGGCGAGCGTCTGGCAGCCGAGCGCCGCGAAGCCGCTCAAATCCACCGTGCCGCCGGCGCGCTGGGGGAGCACCGCGACCGCAATGGAAAGCTCGAGTCCGAGATCCGGCGCCGTCCGCCGCAGCGCCTCGCGATCGGCGTGGAGCACGATGCTGTCATAGGCTTCCGTCAGCGCGGCGAGTATCGCGGCAAAGCGCCCATTGCCGTCGTCGGCGGCAAATCGCGGATTGCCCGCGGGGATCACGTGGAGCGGCGTCTCGGCATCGAGCCCGATGACGTCCTCGAATTGCGCCCGTCCGGCCGCAAGATCGGCGAGACCGGGAAAGCGCGGCAATCCGAGCGCGGCAGAAATGGAATGCGGTCCGTGCGCGAGATCGAGCAGGACGACTTGATCGCCGGCAGTAACGAGAGCGCGCGCAATCGAAATCGCCTCCGCCGTCGCATCGATTGCGGCTGCCCCGCCGACAAGGAGCGCGCGCGAGCCGGCATCCTGCCGCGCGGGCAAGATTTGGCTGAGCACGGCATCGAGCGATTTCAGCACGTGCGCTCCCGCGTCATGCTTGGGCACGATGGCGTTTCGCGTTTCCGCCTGCGACGCGGCAAGCCTCTTGTTCAGATAGTGACGGAGATCGTTCCCGTCATTCTCCGCGGCGCTGCCGGTTACAAAACGGAGCCGCGCAAATCCCCTCACTCCGAATTCTTTCGCCGCTTCCTCCGCTTCACTCTCGCCAAGTTCGAGGCTCCGGCGAAACCTCGCGAGAAACCCGGCCGCGGACTGGGCGCCCGGTTCTGCCCGCGCCGCGACCCGCGATTGCCTCGCGCTTCCGCGCAGCCGCGTCACGAAAGCAATTTGGCTCGCAGCGGTTCCGGCGCCTTGCGTTGCGCCGAGCAGATCGCGCGCCAGGACATAGACGATGGCGAGAAGAGCCGCGGTAAGTCCAACCGTGATACTGAAGGAGCCGCGCTCCGGCAGGGTGATGAAGGTCACGAGGCCGGCGCCTGCGGCAAGCGCAAGGATTCCCGCCTTCGCCTGCCACGAGGCGCGGTCGAGCCTCGGGCGGTTGTCATTCCTCGCGACCGGGCCGGCACGAAACATCGCCAACGACTGAACTCCGGACTGAACTCATTGAGACGACCCCCCATTACAGCCGTGTGCTGGTAACCAAAGGCTTAAGGCGCGGGTCGCATCGGCACGGGCGCTGAGGCTTTGTTAAGCCTGCGAGGACGGTTTGGAAGGCGCGATGGGAGCGCCATATGCTCGTGCCCCGTGTAGGTTGGATCACGCCTACTGGCCCGCTCCGAAGTCGATCGCCCGGTTCGCCGCTATTTACCTTGACGGTCGCATCTTCTAAAGCTCACGGCATCCCGGCAGAGGGGTTGAAACGCGGGGTCCAGTGAGCTCGACGCTTCGCATATTGCATTGCCTGCGCGCGCCCGCCGGGGGCCTCTTCCGGCATGTCCACGACCTCGCTCTGGGCCAGGCCCAGCTCGGGGCCGAGGTCGGCATCGTGTGCGATGCCCAGACCGAAGGCGATCCAGTCGCGCTCAGTCGCCTTGCCGACAATTGCGTGCTTGGGCTGACCCGCATTCCGATGCCCCACAATGTCGGCGTGGGCGACTGGCGCGCGACGGCGCGCATCGCCCGCCTCGCCGCCAAGCTCAACATCGACGTCCTCCACGGCCACGGCGCCAAAGGCGGGGCCTATGCGCGGCTTGCCGGGCGCAAGCTGAAGCGCAAAGGCAAGACGGTGAAGGCGATCTACACGCCGCATGGCGGAAGCCTGCACTATTCCCCCTCGCAGATCATGGGCCGGCTCTACCTGCGCGCCGAGCGCAAGATGCTGCCGATGAGCGACGGACTCCTGTTCGAGAGCTATTTCACCGCGCATCGTTATGTCGAGTTGGTCGGGCAACCGCACTGCCCCGCGCGCATCGTGCCGAACGGGCTTCACCGCCACGAGTTCTACGATCCGATGCTGGCTGACGACGCGGTCGATTTCGTTTTCGTCGGCGAGCTTAAATACGTGAAGGGCGTCGATATCCTGCTCGAAGCGCTCGCCGCTCATCAGGCGATTTTTCCCGGACGTGCGCTGATCGTCGGCAGCGGGCCCGACGAGGCGCGCCTGCGGCGGCTCGCCCGCAAGCTCGGCCTCAACAGCCGCGTCGCTTTTTCCGGGGCTCAATCGGCGCGAAGCGCGTTTGCGCGCGCTCGCTGCGTCGTGGTGCCGTCACGAGCGGAATCCTTTCCCTATATCGTGCTCGAGGCAGCCGCGGCGCAGATGCCCTTGATCGCGACCGATGTCGGCGGCATCCCCGAGATCGTCGGCAACGTCGATATGCCGCTGATCCCGGCAGGCGACGTCGCGGCGCTTGCGGGCCAGCTTCGGGCGTTCCTCGCCACGCCCAAGACCTTCCTCGACCGGGCCGCCGCCTTGCAAAGGGTCGTCGCCGAGCGGTTCAGCGTCGATCACATGACCCACGAGGTCATCGATTTCTATATCTCGGAGGTCGGCGCGGGCGTCTCCTAGCAGCCAATATCCGCTTTCCTGACGGCGCGGCCCCAATTATCCGGTACCCCGCTCAGGGTGTGCCCCGCTGTTTCCACTTTATTGCCGCGAAATCGATCCGGCCCACTGTTAAGCCCTGGGCTTCACGAGGGAATCTAGAGTCCAGCGAGTCTTCATGGGGCAACCCAAAAAGCTCACTTCTGACGTCATTCGATTGAGTGGAAAATATCCGACCGGCGTCCTGGAGAATCCGGAACCGATCGCGCAGCGGTTTGCGCACTCGTCCGACGGGCGTCGAGCAGCTCGGCGCGTTCCCGATCCGCCGCGAGCACCGCGGTCCACTGCGCCGAGTTTCGCAACGCAAGAGCAAACCCCTTCGCCAGTAAAGTTCACGCGCCGGACGTGGTGGCTGATTGCCGGTCTCGTATTTGCCGCATGGGTTCCATGCCTCATCCTCGGAGGCATGTGGTTCAGCTCGACGGGCGTGATGGCGCCGCCGACAGCGCAGAGTCCTGCGCCCCAGCCCATGGTTCTCCACGCCGTCCTCACGACCTCTGCGAGAATCGAAGCCAAAGCTGGTGACACAATCGGCTTTCCGATCGCGCTCGACCGCACCGACGGTGTGCCGTCTCGCAGCGTCATCGCCATAGAGGGACTTCCGCAAGCCAGCAATTTGTCCGAAGGCCGGCCTTATGGCGAAAGCGATTGGATACTGAAACCCGATCAGATCGCCGATTTGCAGCTCGTTCTGCCTGGCAGCACGACGATTGGTGAGTTCAAACTCGCCATTACTCTCGTCGGTCCTGATGAAAACATCATTGCCAGGGCTGAAACGATCCTCACGGTAGCGCCCGCTCCTACCCCCTTGGAGCCGGTCATGGTCGAAGACAGCGATGGCCCCGCGGTTCTGCCTGGCGGCGAAGTAGCCTCGCTGGACGCTGGAAGCGGCGACGAGACGCAGCCCGATGTAGCTACCGAGACGGCGGCGACGGCAACGGCCCCATCAACTGGCGCGACACAAGAAGATGGCGAGCAAACGCATCAGGCGGCCGCGCCCGCGAGTGGCGCTCAGCCAAACATGCTCGGGCAAGCCGAGACCGAGGAGCGCGCACTTCCCACGGTTCAACCGTCGGTCGCCGTCAATATGCGGGAAGCGCCGAAGTCTTCGTCGGCTGTACTCGGTGTGATCGGCGAGGGCATCGAGCTTCAGGTTCTCGAGCGGAAGCGCGGATGGGTCAAAGTGACCGACCCCGCGAGCGGCAAGGAGGGTTGGATTTATGGCGGCCTCCTTGCCGGGGAAGCTAACAAGCATCGCCGCATAAGGCGCGCCGCACCCAATTCGAGTTCCGAGCCGGATTCGGAATCGTTTTGGGGCAGAGTTGGACGCTGGCTTACACCGGGTTAGCCAGGCTGGTTGTCAGATCAGGAAGTGCTCTTCCATCCATAACAGGCCAGGCGCATTGACCCTGGTCACGACCGGTCCGTTGGTCACGACGTGCTTTGGGATCATTCCCGGTCCCTCGCCGGTCTTTTCGCCGGAGGTAGAAGCGGCCACGCCGGCAATGATCGCCCCGCCATGGATCAGGCATGACGGGTTGCGCACGGTCGCCGCCATTCGCCCATCCATGACCGCCTGGAGCGCCGGCGGCATGCCGTCGCAGCCGCCGATTTTGATGCCGGTGCGTCCGCGGGCCTTCATCACCTCGTAGGCGGCGAGCGCCATGTCGTCGTTGTGGAAGTAGGCCGCGTCGATCTTTGGGAATTTGGTCAGCAGAGCTTCCCAGATGCTGGCGACTTTCGCCACGCTCCAGTCGGCGTGCGTCGTGTCCACTACTTCCACTTCGGGATATTTCTTGACGACGCTCGAGAAGCCGCGGGCTCGGCCCTGCGCTCCGGTGTGGCCCGATGCGCCTTGCGTCATGACGACGATCCCCTCGCCGCCAATCTGATCCATCAGCACCTGTGTCACAGCCGCGCCCATGAACTCGTTGTCGGGCGCAAGGAAGCTATGAACGTCGATCTCGTCGAGGGGCGCAATGAGCGTGTCCATGTCGATGACCGGCACGCCCGCTTTGATCAGCTTCTCGACCGGCGCCTTCAACGTGCCGATACTGAAGGGTTGGATGGCGACGAAGTCCCAATTTTGGTTTGCCATGTCTTCGATTGCGGCAAGCTGCTTGGCGTCGGAAAGCGCGCCATCGAACCAGGTCACGTCGACGTTGAAGAGCTTGCCCCAGTATTCGGCCGCTTGCTTGCCTTGGGTGCACCAGCTCACTTCGAGGCCAATATTGGAGAACGCGGCTTTGAGCGGCTTCTCGGACCGGCCGGCCGTATTTGCCATTTCGGCGGCGCGCGCCGGCGAGATGCCGAGAGCACCCAGCAACGAGGCGCCGACGAGGCCCGCGCCGGCTTGCAACAAGTCGCGGCGATTCGCTCGGATGTCGGTCATCACGTCCTCCACGCGCTACGATTGCGTCGCCGAGCAGAGCCGCACTCGGGCGGGATCGTTCCCGCGCGCGCGGGATAGATGCCGCTGAAGAAGGCGTTGCGCCCGGCCGTGTCCGTGATGATGGCAGGCATGGCGATGTCTCCTTTTGACCCTCAGTTGCGTTTTGAACCGAATTGGCTCGGTGAACGACACACGGTTAGGCCCTGTTGGCCTGGCAAAGAAGCTTTGTTCCCACTCTAAAAGGATAACGCGATGACCGCTTTGTGAAAACCGCGCTGCTCACCGCGACAGTCTCGCTTGCTATCGCGCCCTCCACTGTTTCAGCCGAATTCTACGAATCATAACCATGAAACGCGGCAGCTTCGGCCTGTCCGGTGGCAGCCAAGGCCAAGTCGGCCGGTCAGAACAACACCTTCTGCGGCAAGGGCGACGTTTTCGTGATTTACGACGAAGACGCCAATGGAAACCGTGTTCCCGGAACCGAGCGGTACGGCTGCACCGACTAAAGGTCACGCTTCGTGACATGAGCGATCTCCGCCCGGTTCGAGCTGGGCGGAGACGTTTCGGGTCCACCTCGGCAGACATTGGCGCTGAACCGTGTTCTTTCCCGCTCCCCTCGGACGGAAGTCCGTTGTAATTGTCTGTTTTTGGGGTGGGGCGATGATCGAAGAACAAAGCGTCGCGAGGGCTTACAAGACCTATCAGATCGTCGGCCTTTTTCTCGGCCCCATCGTTTTTGCCG